>PXBV01000332.1 GCA_003565575.1 Psychroflexus sp.
ACAACTCAGCAAGGTTCTGTTTAGCTTCTACAACTTTAGCCCAATTGTTTTTTGAAGATTCCAATTCCACAAGCTTTTCATATTCAGCTATTGCCGCCTTCAAACTTCCTTCACTTACCAATTTTAAGGCCTTGATGTTTGTAATATTTATGAGAAACAAATATTAGAGCAAAAGAATTGATCGTGCTTTGTCGTGAACTATACAAAATACATCATGAAATGCATGCTCAAGACAACCTTCATATCAAAAAATCAATTTTTTGCCTAAGAATTTCAATGTAACATTTAGCTTGTGCCCAATATTTATTTTGATTAAAAACAGTGACTTATATATGATTTAACAGAGAATACTCCTTAAAACCAATCATCTATACCTATTTTTAGAAAAAAAATTGAAATTAATGAATAAATTATTACTTTTTACTTATTTCTTACTGATTTCTATCAATGGTTTTTCACAACTTTTAAAAGATGATTTTGAGGGAAATTCCACAATTTCTACATGGCTTGGAGACGATGCCAACTTAACCTTAGATTACGATAATCCATTTCCTGACGTGGTCAATCCCTATGGAAAGGTCTTGAAATATGAAGATATAGGTGGCCGGTACGCCAATGTGAGATTTGAATCTAGTACACCTATTATTATAGATGAAGATACTCCATTTAGTCTTAAAATTTATATTGACTCTGGAAGTCTTACTGGAGAACAAACCAACCAAATCGCTCTAAAACTTCAAAATGGAAATCTTGGTGGTGCAGCTTGGACAACTCAAACTGAAATTTTAAAGCCCGTGGTGGTTGATCAATGGCAAACTGTAACCTTCAATTTTGTTAATGATAACTTCATTAATATTGATGAAAATTCTCCACACCCGATAGATCGTACCGATTTCACTAGAGTTGTGTTACAGGTAAATGGAGAAGATAATAATGACCATGTGACTGCTTACATAGACGATTTTTATTTTGAAGGTGGTGAGGTCCCTGCTACCGAACCAAACCCAAATGATCCCGTGTATGATGAATTAATCTGGTCTGATGAATTTGAAACTGATGGTGCATTGGACTCCGATAAATGGTTTCATCAAACCGTTCTGCCTTCTGAGCAAAATGGAGAGCCCTCTTGGTTTAATGGTGAAATTCAGCATTATACCAATAGAATTGATAATTCATTTGTAGAGGATGGAAAATTACATCTCGTCGCTAAAAAAGAAACATTTACTGATCAAGGTGTGACTAAAGAATACACCTCGGCCAGACTCAACTCAAAATTTGCATTTACCTACGGGCGCGTAGAAGTCCGCGCCAAACTCCCAACTGGTGTAGGAACTTGGCCTGCGATATGGACCTTAGGTAAAAATATTGAAGAGGTAGGGACGTATTGGGACAATGAAGGCTTTGGCACTAAACCCTGGCCGGCTTGTGGGGAAATTGATATTATGGAACATTGGGGTACTAACCAGAGTTATATTTCCAGTGCTATGCACACACCCTCAAGCTTTGGCGGAACTGTAAATCATGGAGGTAGAGTCATCCCCACGGTTTCCACAGAATTTCACACCTATACGCTAGAATGGTACGAAGACAGGATGGTTTTCAGTGTGGATGATATTGTCCATTACACCTACAAACCTGATGTAAGAAATGCTGACACATGGCCCTTTGATGATGATCAATTCATTTTGCTCAACACTGCCATAGAACCTAATATAGATCCAGAGTTTGAAGAAGGCACTATGGAAATTGAATACGTTCGGGTTTATCAAGAAAGCACCTTAGGAACGTCTCAAGCAGAAGAAACCTCTGAGCTTAAATTATTTCCAAATCCAGCGAAAACTAATGTTAGAATTCAAAATGAAAACTACACAGACAACCAAACTATAGAAGTTTACTCTATGCAAGGGCGCTTGATACAGACATATCCACTAAACAATTCAATTACAAATGTGGATATTTCTTCTTATTCTTCTGGGGTGTATTTGTTTAAACACCTTACGTCCAACTCTAGTAAAACCTATAAAGTGATCAAGGAATAAAAATTACTCTAATATATGGTAAGCCTTCATTTGAATAAAAAAATAGTAAATATCAACTTCAAACGTATACTAAACAGCTAGCCCTGATGGAAGCGGTATCCTTGTGGCTCTATGCCTCTAGCCGACGTCTTGCCAAAAAGCGACTGGAAGAAGCTCTTTTGGCGAGGTAGGAGACTTGGCTTAGAGCCACAAGATAAAGCTGAGAGCAGGTTCCTGACTCCAAACTATGTGAACCCCCTTGGTGAAAAAAAAATTAAAAAGCTTTAGTCTTCCGTTTGATATGATATGTTAGCTTTGAGTTTTACTATATGCCCCATGTCAATATTTACTTTGCTTACCAAATTTAAAGACAAACGTAGAAATTTTGCCAAAAACAGGTTGATAGGTGATTTTTTGGACACCTCTTTTGCTGTGGTAGATATTGGCACGGGTAGTGGCGGTTTTGCCAAGTTTCTCCAACGCAAAGGTCTTGAGGTGACTCCTGTAGATGTTGTGGATAAGTCTACTTACGCAGACCTTTCTGCCGTGTTGTACGATGGTAAACATCTGCCTTTTGAGACTAACAGCTTTGATGCTTCTTTGTTGATTACGGTATTGCACCACTGCACTAACCCAGAGCAAGTGTTTGAGGAAGCAGTGCGGGTTTCTAACAGTAAGATTGTAGTATTGGAGGACGTTTACTCCAATTGGTTGATGAAACGACTTACTTGGTTGATGGATTCCTTGGTTAATTTAGAATTTAGAGGGCATCCACACTCTAATAAGACTGAAACGGAATGGGAAACTTTGTTTAGAAACCATGGTTTAATTGTGAACAAAAAAATAAAAACCAAGGTATTATTGATTTTTACTCAGGTTATGTATCACTTAGAAAAGTGATATTTTCAGTACAGCTTTTCTTGTCCTTTTATTGTTTCATAATTTTTTCCAACCTTATAAAGTCTCTTATGAGGAGATTTCAAGTTAATCGTAACGATGAATTTTTGCACCAATAGCCCTTAATCTACCGTCTATATCTTCGTAACCTCTATCAATTTGTTCAATGTTATGAATGGTAGATGTTCCTTTGGCTGATAGTGCAGCAATAAGTAAAGATATGCCTGCTCTAATATCTGGACTAGTCATGGTAGTGGCTTTGAGCTGAGATTGAAAGTCATGACCAATTACTGTAGCTCTGTGTGGATCACAAAGGATAATTTTGGCGCCCATGTCAATTAATTTATCTACAAAGAAAAGTCGGCTCTCAAACATTTTTTGATGTATGAGTACGCTTCCTCTTGCTTGGGTAGCTACTACCAACATTATGCTTAATAGGTCTGGGGTAAAGCCAGGCCAGGGAGCGTCGCTTATGTTCATAATAGAACCGTCTATAAAGCTTGCGACTTCATAACCTTGAGTATGGGCTGGAATGTAAATATCATCTCCTTTTTTCTCTAATTGTATGCCGAGTTTCTTGAACGTGACAGGAATTATCCCAAGATGTTCCCAACTCACGTTTTTGATAGTAATTTCACTTTTGGTCATGGCTGCTAGACCAATCCAGGAACCAATTTCTATCATGTCTGGCAGTATCCTGTGCGTACAACCTGATAGGGTTTTTACGCCTGTTATCTTCAATAAATTGGATCCAATCCCATCAATATTAGCTCCCATAGAGACAAGCATTTTGGATAATTGCTGTATGTATGGCTCACAAGCTGCATTGTAAATGGTAGTTTGTCCTTCAGCAAGGACAGCTGCCATTAAAATATTGGCGGTACCTGTAACAGAGGCTTCTTCTAGCAGCATATCTGTTCCTTGTAATCCTTCTGGTGCTTCCACACCATAAAAGCGCTCTTCTTTATTGTATCTAAATTTAGCACCAAGGTTGATAAACCCACCAAAGTGTGTATCGAGTCGTCTTCTACCAATTTTATCTCCGCCTGGCCTTGGGATGTAGCCTTTACCAAACCGACCGAGCAAAGGCCCTACTATCATGATAGATCCTCTTAGACTGCTTCCCTCCTTTTTAAATTGTTCACTTTCTAGGTATTGCAGATTTAGCTCATCAGCTTTAAATGAAAAGCTGCCTTTGCCAAGTTTTTGGATTTTCACTCCAAGATTTCCAAGGATTTCTATCAATTTGTTAACATCACGAATGTCTGGAACATTATTAATTTTGACTTCTTCTGGAGTTAAAAGAACAGCACAAAGGATTTGTAAAGCTTCATTTTTAGCGCCTTGTGGATGGATTTCGCCATTTAGTGGGTGTCCTCCTTCAATTTGAAATGTGGCCATTTAGTATTTTCGTTTTCGATTACGATTATTTCCCTTAAAATTCTTTTTCTGTGGTTTAGAATATTTCTTGGTTTGCCTTACCAAAGAATTTGCATCACTTAATTCTTCATCATCTGCGGTTAAGTTGAGCTTACCATCGCTTAAATCCCTTAAATGATCAAAGATAATTTTATCTGAGACTGAATCTTTATTCCAATTTAAATAACACTTCTTCATGTGGTTGGCAATGTTAAACATCAACCCCTCCTTCATTTCTCCGTCTTCAATCTTAATGGCTTCATCTATCATACGTTTGATGTTGTTGCCATAAAACCTGTACTTGGGGAAATTTTGTGGATAAGCTAAAGGCTCAGGTCGGGCGTAGAGCTCCTCGCGGGAAGGTTTAGGGAATGGAGAATCTACGTCCAATTCAAAATCGCTAATGATAAAGAGTTGATCCCATAATTTATGCTGGAAATCTGGTACGTCTCTTAGATGAGGGTTCATGTTTCCCATTACATCTACTATTCCTTTTGCTGTGTTGTTACGCTTTTCTTTATCCTCTATGGTTTTAGCATATTCTACCATTTTTTGGATGTGTCTTCCATATTCTGGAATTTTTAAGGAGTTGCGTTCAGAGTTATACTCGAGATAAGTTATCAATGGTCTTGGATTTTAATAATGTTGCAAAGTAAGCATTTTAATTTTACTCAGGTTAAAGAGAAATCACATTATCTACTTCTTCTCCTACTAGTTTATACTTTTCTATAACAATATCTGGAGATTTTAGGGTCACGTTTATAGAAACGCTGGTATATTTGCCTTTTGAAGATTGTTTAGTAGAAATAACGGCTCCCATATTGTCAAAAATAGAAAGAAGTTGATCAATGTTTTCTGGATCTGATGAAGGTACAATAAATTTATACAGGTAGGGCGCTGGCCAATTACTTGTTTTTTTGAGCCTTTTGCGTAAGGTCTTGTAAAATTCATCAGACGATTTTTCTGGCTTCATTATATTCATTTTATGCAAATATACTGTTATTCGCTATTTTTATAAATTCTAGTTGAATTAATTATATGTCTAAACTTAAACCAAGTAAAAACCTACTAATAGGAGGACCAAGCACAGGTAAATCTAGTGTCTTAAAGGCCTTAAAAAAAAGAGGGTTTCTGTGCTTGCCAGAAATATCCCGAGAAGTAACTTTAGAGGCGCGCCAACTTGGGATTGAGCATCTTTTTTTGGATGATCCCCTCAAGTTTAGTGAAATGCTCTTAAAAGGAAGAATAAAGCAATTTGAAATTGCAAGTGAATCTCAACAGGAGCAGGTCTTTATAGACAGAGGCATTCCAGATGTAACAGCCTATATGGATCAATTTAATGAACGTTATCCTGATGAGTTTAAACAGGCAAACCAAAATTTCAGATACGATCATGTGTTTTTTTTTCCTGTTTGGAAAGACATCTACGTACAGGATAATGAACGCTTTGAAGACTTAGAATTGGCATTAAATCTTGAGCGGGCTCTTATCAAAACTTATGAAAACCTAGGTTACAACTTGATAAAAATCCCTAGAACTAGCGTAGAAAAGCGGGTTGATTTTATTTTGAATACCCTAAAACTTTAATGAAAACTCATCCTCTAGACATATTAAAAACCTACTGGGGTTATAGTAGTTTTAAACCTCCACAAAAAGACGCGATTACGTCTGTCCTAGAAGGCAAAGATACCTGTGTGTTTTTACCTACTGGTGGCGGCAAATCACTTTGCTTCCAAGTCCCTTCCTTAGCTATGGAGGGTATTTGTATTGTGATTTCTCCTTTGATAGCGCTTATGCAAGACCAAGTCGAAAACTTGAAGTCCCGTGGTATTAAAGCTGAATTGCTCAAAAGTGGGATGCATTATTCAGAAATCGACCAGAAACTAGATAATTGTATTTACGGCAACTATAAGTTTTTGTACCTCTCTCCTGAACGACTTCAACAAGACATAGTACAGCAACGTATCAGTAAAATGAATGTGAATCTTATTGCTGTAGATGAAGCGCATTGCATCTCTCAATGGGGGCATGACTTTAGACCGGCTTACAGAGAAATTCATATCTTAAGAGAGCTTCACCCTCTAGTCTCGATTATTGCTCTTACAGCTACTGCAACTCACCAAGTCAAACTAGATATTCAAGAGCAGCTCCAACTTAAAGATGCCACGTGTGTTGAGGAAAGTTTTGAAAGAGATAATATTTCTTTTGTTAAAAAAGCTTCCAATGATAAGATGAATGATTTGTACGAGGTTTTACAAAACGCACCACCAAGTCAAATTGTTTATGTAAGAAACAGGTCATCTTGTAAGGAGATTTCAAAAATTCTTAATAAAAAAGGTTTAAAGTCTACTTATTTTCACGGTGGGATTACTCAAACAGAAAAACAAAATAGACTCGCCTCTTGGCTAGCAGAAAAACACCATATCATCATAGCAACCAATGCTTTTGGCATGGGAATAGATAAAGCTAACGTAAGACAAGTAATTCACTTTCATCTACCAGAAAGTCTAGAGAGCTATTACCAAGAGGCTGGAAGAGCAGGAAGAGATGGGCTCGCGTCCAAAGCCATCATGCTTTATAACGAAAGTGATAAATTAAGACTTCACAATCAATTTATAAAAAGTATACCCACGTTTGAAAGCGTACAGTTGATTTATAAAGCCTTGATGAGCAATTTTCAGTTAGCCTTTGGAGAAGGGGAAAACGAAACCTTCGATTTTAATTTTATAGAGTTTTGCACAAAATATAAATTGCATTCAATCTTAACCTATAATACATTGAATCTTTTGGATCGACTAAGTGTAATAAGTTTAGATAAATCCTTTCAAAAACAAA
>PXBV01000213.1 GCA_003565575.1 Psychroflexus sp.
ATAAATATAAATATTAAAATAATACAATGAAAGTATTAGTAATTGGAGCAGGTAACATGGGATTAACCTACTCTGAAGGAATGGCAAAATCCCCTTTATTAAACAGAAAAAATTTAATGATTCATGATGTCTCTACAGACCTATTGAAAAAACTTGATGAAGTATCCTATTATGATACTTTTTATAGTCTTGATGATTGTGTAGCAGACGCAGATGTCATTTTCATAGCGGTTAAGCCTTATCACAGCGATGAGTTGTTTGAAAAAATGAGACCAATGTTGAATGAACAGCAAATCATTGTTTCCTTAATGGCTGGGGTTACAATAGAAAACATCCAAAATGGATTAGGAGTAAAAAAAGTTGTAAGGACTATGCCTAATTTACCAGCAAAAGTTGGAAAAGGGGTGACTTCTTACACAGAGTCTAAAGAAGTATCTAGAGTTGAGCTTCTGATGGTAAGAAATCTTTTAGACACTACAGGACAATCCATCCGAGTGAAAGACGAAGATTTTATCAATAAATCTACTGGTATTTCTGGTAGTGGACCAGCTTATATCTTTTATTTCATGGCGTCCATGTTGGATGCTGCCAAAAAAATGGGGTTTTCTGATAACGATTCAAAAATTCTGGTTAGCAGTACATTTGAAGGTGCAGTTCATTTGTTTAATGAATCCGATTTATCTCCAGAAAAATGGATGGATAAAGTTGCTTCCAAAGGTGGAACCACTAGAGCAGCATTAGACTCTATGGATGATAATAATGTAAAACAGCTAATTCAAGATGCCGCTTATGCTGCGTTTAACCGAGCAGTAGAATTAGGAGATGAATAATTTAAATTTTGACAGAATGCACGCAAAACGTATCGTAGTAAAAGTTGGTACAAATGTAATGACCAACACGAATAACAGAATTGTAGGTCCCATACTCAAAAATTTGGTTAGGCAAATAGCCTATTTATATGAGCGAGACATTATTACCATTTTAGTCTCCTCAGGTTCTGCCATTGCAGGTAAGGAAGTATTAGGAACATGTTCTTCTGAAGATCCGTCCACAAGACGCCAGATTTATTCATCTGTAGGTCAACCAAGAATGATGAGACATTATTATACTATGTTTCATGATTTTGGGATGCGTTGTGGACAAGTACTTGCCACCAAAAGAGATTTTGCACCCGGAAAGTATCGTGAGAATATGATTAATTGTTACGAAGGCTTATTAAATGAAGGCATTATTCCTATTGCAAATGAAGACGACGCCGTTTCTCTGTCCATGTCCATGTTTTCTGACAATGATGAATTAGCTAGTCTAGTTTCTGAGCTAGTAGGAGCTGATATGCTGATTATGTTAACTGATATTGATGGCCTTTATACAGGGCATCCAGATCACGAAGACTCTAGACTTCTAAGACATGTAAGGGTTCATGATGACGTTGAAAAATACGTGCAAGAAAATGAAAAAGGAGAAGGCGAAGGACGAGGTGGAATGGAATCCAAATTGAAAATCGCAAAGATGACAGCTAGTAAAAATATACCTACTTATATCGCTAATGGTAAGGAAGACAATGTTATAATAGACATTTTGGAAGGAAAAGAAATAGGAACAAAATTTACAGTTTAAAATATTTAAAATGAAATTATTAAATACAGAAAAGAAAAATAACGTACTTCAATCCATGATGAATATCATTGATAAAAGACGTCATGAAATTATAGAAGAAAACAAGAAAGATTTAGAATCTTTCAATCGTAACGATCAAGCGCTTTACGATAGACTTGTTGTTGACCAAAGTAAGGTAGATGGAATGATTCAAGCTATTAAAGAAGTAAAAGAGCAAGAAGATCCAGTTGGTAATACCATTTCTGAAAGAACTTTAGATACAGGCCTCAAGATTGTAAATAAAACCGATCCATTTGGTACCATCTTGATTATTTATGAATCTAGACCAGATGTGACTATTGAAGCAGCGGTATTGGCCTTTAAAGCTAATAATAAGATTTTTTTAAAAGGCGGAAAAGAAGCCAACCATAGTAATATTATTCTTGAAGAATGTTGGCATCAAGCACTAGAAGAAAACGGTTTATCTAAAGATTGGATTACTTTATTGCACCTAAATAGAGAGGAAACCCAAAACTTTTTAAGCAATCCTCCAGAAAAGATTGATCTAGTTGTGCCTAGAGGTGGAGAACGATTAATCGATTTTGTTAAAAAAACTGCTAAAGGAGCTGTTTTAGTTAGCGGTCGTGGTAACAACTTCCTTTATGTTGCTCCAGATGCTGATTGGGAAGTTGCCAAAAAAGTTATCATCAATGCAAAAACAGATAAAATTTCTGGTTGTAATGCCTTAGACAAGGTCTTAATAGATTCCTCTATAATCGATTTTGAAAATAAAGTAATTGAGCTCTCAGAATTATTAAAAAAACATAACGTAGAAATCTTAGTTGATGGAAAAGTTGAGAAAGTAATTGATTACCCTACCCTCCCAACAGAAGATACTTGGTACGAGGAATTTCTTGCGCTAAAAATAGTTTTAAGTTCTGTAGATTCTTTTGAAGAAGCTATTGATAAAATTAACACTTATTCTGGTGGGCACTCTTCAGTTATAATTACAAAAGATAAAGAAAAAGCTCAAAATTTCATGCAAGAAATTGATTGTGCAGCAGTGTATCAAAATGCCTCTTCTAGATTTACAGATGGAGGGCAAATGGGAGTTGGAGCTGAGTTAGCTATCTCAACAGACAAATTGCACCACAGAGGTCCTCTAGGACTTAAGCAACTAGTCACCAACAAATATTATGTATGGGGAGACGGTCATATTAGAGAATAGTTTTTATTCATTTATTTTTTAAAGAGCCTGCTATCATTAGATATAGCAGGCTCTTTCAATATTTAAAATTTAAAATTATTCAAATATTTATTTTTCTCTGTAACATTTAATGCTATTTAGACGTAAAATAGAATGTAGACAACTATAATAGAGGATATACCTAAATGAGACAACTTAAAATCACCAAACAGGTTACCAACAGAGAAACAGCTTCTCTTGACAAATACCTTCAAGAAATTGGAAAGGTCGACTTAATTACTGCAGAGGAGGAAGTAGAATTAGCGCAACGAATCAAAGCTGGAGATGATAGAGCTTTAGAAAAGCTAACTAAAGCCAACTTAAGATTTGTGGTTTCTGTTTCAAAACAATACCAAAATCAAGGTTTAACATTACCAGATCTTATTAATGAAGGTAATTTAGGGTTGATAAAAGCGGCTAAGCGTTTTGATGAAACTAGAGGTTTCAAGTTTATTTCCTATGCTGTCTGGTGGATTAGACAATCCATCTTATCCGCACTTGCAGAACAATCGCGAGTGGTTAGGTTACCTCTCAATAAGATTGGTTCAATCAATAAAATCAACAAAACCTTTGCTATTTTAGAACAGCGTCATCAAAGACCTCCAAGTCCTGATGAAATCGCTAAAGAATTAGAAATGACTGTTAATGATGTAAAAGAATCTTTAAAAAATTCTGGTCGTCATTTATCAATGGATGCTCCGCTTATTGAGGGTGAAGATTCCAACCTTTACGATGTATTGAAATTTGGTGAATCTCCAAGTCCAGAAAATGATTTGCTTCATGAATCTTTGCAAACTGAAATAGAACGGGCTTTAGAAACTTTGACCTCTAGAGAAGCCGATGTTATTCGTTTGTATTTTGGATTAGGTAATCAACAGCCTATGACTTTAGAAGAAATTGGAGAAACTTTTGGCCTCACAAGAGAACGTGTAAGACAAATAAAAGAAAAGGGAGTTAGACGATTGAAGCATACTTCTAGAAGTACAATCTTAAAAACATATTTAGGATAGATATATCTTAAGCTACTTTCACATTTAAAAAGCCCTTGATAAAAGGGCTTTTTTGTTAATCTTCATTTATTTCAACCGATGAGTTTGTTTTAGATACTTCCTTTTTTATGAAAGCTAGTAGCTCTTCGGCTTCAGAAATGGCTTCTGGATAAGATTGGAAATTTTTTATAACATTTTCAAGAATAAAGGTCGCATTGTAGTTGTCTCCTAAAGCATAAAAGTTCCTAGCCATCAGCAATAAACCTTTAACTCCAAATTCTCTGTGTCTTGAGTAGTTTTTAGTTAAATCTTGTACCGCTTCAGTAGAAGCTGTAAAATTACCTTCCTTATTTTTAAAATAAGCGTCATAATATAAAGCTTCTGCTTTCAATTTTCCACTTGCTATGCTCAATACATCAGCATAGGCTGTTTTTGCTCTAGTTTCATCTCCTTCTTTTAAAGACGCTCTAGCAATAAAAACCTTTGCGTCGCTCATAATTTCATCGTCATCCAAATCTTTAGACAAAATCGTTTCAGCATAAGAAAGTGCCTTCTTGTAGTCTTCAGTTACAAAATAAGCTTTCATTAAATTGGATTGTGCAAACAAGATGTTTTGAGAGAAACTAGATTCTTTTTCCAATCTTGAAAGGTAAGGTATAGCTTCTTGAGGACTATCTAAAGACAAAAGAATTTGAGACAAACGTCTTAAGGATTCTTCTGTGAATTCACTAGATCGGCTCTCTACTACAGCTTCATAATACGGTAAAGAGGCTTCAAGCTCGCCCTCATTATAAAGTAATTGAGCCAAGTAGAAGTTTGATTTTAAACTGTTTTTTCCATTTGGGAACTCTTTCAGATAAGTTTTGAACCCTGAAATTGCTTTCTTAGTGTCGTTGTCCAAAAACTTATTTTCAGCAGCTTCATAAGTGGCTTCTTCAATATCAGAATCTGCTACTTCTACAAAATCTAAGGTGCTAACCCAACTTGCATATTGGTCTATTTCGCCAAGGTCAATATATATCAACCTAACCGTTTGTACAGCTTGTAGAGCTTCTTGAGAATTCGGGTATTCACTCACAAGTTGTTTTAATTTAGTTAGAGCTTGATTGTAACTTCCTGTGTTATAGTAAATCAAACCTTGTTTGGATAAAGCCTGAGGATAATAAAAACTAGTTTTAAAATCATCTAAAATCTTTTGATAAGCTTTAATTGCTTTTTCTTCTTGATTTTCTGCCACATACGTATTCCCTAATTCAAACAGCGCATCATCCTTGTAAATAGATGTAGGATATTTTTCAATAAACAGGTTCAAGTTATTTATTTTTTGTGGGTTTCTATCTACAAATCCGTAGCTGTATGCTTTTTGAAAAAACGCATAATCACTATTGAAATTTGTCATGTCAATGGCACTGTTGTAAGCCTCCATAGCAGGCCAAAATTGTCTGAGTGCAAATTGTGCATCTCCTAGCCTCACATAAGCGTCATGTAGGCGTTGGGTAGGTCTTTCTACTTGAATAAAGTCTTCAAAATACGCAATAGAACGAGAGTAATTTTTAGTTTTAAAATAGGAATAGCCAATATTGTAATCTATACTATAATATTCTGGCAATTGTTTAGAAATCCGCATTCCTTTAAACTCCCTGTAGCCAACCAAAGCCATGTCATAATTACCAAGGGCATAGTCTACCTCTGCTTTCCAGAAGGTAGCTTTGGCAGTAAATTCTGCATCCAAACGTTGTGACAAAGATTTATCTAAATAATTTTTAGCTCCTTTGAGTTGGTTTTCATTAAATAATTCTATTCCATAATAATAGGTTACTTTTTGATAAGCTACCTTAGAATTATAATCCCGACGACCTTCAAGCATACTAATGGCTTTTTCATAATTTTTTGAAGTCAAATAAGAATCAATCAACAAATCATTAATGGCATCCATTTCATCAGAATTGGGATACTTATCTAGGAAAGCCTGAAGGACTTCTGGCACAGATTCATAAGCATTACCAATCTCATAACTCAATTTAGCATAATTCAAGAAAGCATCTTTTTGCAAATCCTGATTAAAACCCATTTCAGAAACATTTTTAAATGCATTGAGCGCCTGGGTTTTTCTATTGGTTTTTATGTAAGCTTTAGCTAGATGGTAATAAGCGTTTTGAGCTACTTCATCCTGGCCTTCTATGATTTTTGAAAACTCATCTACAGCTGCTTCATAATTACCAACTTCATAGTAGGCATAGCCCAATTGATAATAATCTGTATTGTTCCACCTTCCGCGGTCTCCTCTATATTCTTTTAAAAAATCTATAGCCTTGGGATAATTCTCGAGATTAAAATAGCTTTCACCAATTATTTTATTGAGTTGAGAGCGTTCTTTTGCATTGGACTTGGGCAATTGCTCTAAGCTTAAATCTATGGCTTTTTGAAAATTACCAAGCTTAAAATTCATATCACTCTGGAAGTAAGATATATTATTTCCAGCTACGCCTTCTCTCCTAGCCTGCTCAAATAAATCTGAGGCTGACTCGTATTGATTTTGATCATAAGCAATAAATCCTATGTAATATTTGGATTGCGCCCCATATTCTTTGTCATTTCTTAACTTTTCAAAAAAGCTATTAGCCAAGTCATAATCTTTAAGTTTAAAATTGGTATAAGCGTAATTAAACTGATAGGTCTTGAGGTCACTCCTAGACAAACTTTTGGTTTGAACTTGACTCAACCAAGTCTTCGCCTTTCTAAACTCTTTTTTGTTGAAATAATAATTACCAACTTCTAAAAAAGCGTTGTTAGTTTTAAGGCTTGTAGGGTTTTTAGCAATAAAGTTTTCCATCATCTCATCCGCATTAGGGTGGCCAAGCTTGATGGAAGATTTAGCTAAATAATAGTCTACATTTTCCCTTAAATGATCACTGTCTAGTTTAGGATAGAGTGCTTTAAAAGTTTTAGAAGCAATTTCGAATTGACTTTGATTATAAAAGTGTAAAGCTTCTTCATATTGACCCAATACATCCATATGACGTTGAGATTGTTGTGCATGCACTGAAATGAAAAAGCTCAAAAAAAGAATCATTAAAATTTTTGGCATTAGAATACGTTTTAAGGACAATCAAAGATAAAATTATATACTCATATAACGCTTAAGCTTTTTTTTAATTATATAGAATCAAATTCATTATCCAAGCTCTATCAAATAATAGTATATTTATAGCTTTAATTTTTCACTTACTTGTATGTCAGAACCTATTCTAGAACTCAGCGATGCTAGCATCTTCCAAAGAGAAACCCTCATCTTATCTAATGTTAATGTAGAAA
>PXBV01000276.1 GCA_003565575.1 Psychroflexus sp.
AAGAAGGCTTGAAATTTCAAGCCTTCTTCATTTAGGGTAACTTAGAACTCTATGAGATCATAAAAACTATATCCTTAAGTTTAGTCAAAATTCTTAGTAATTGCTGAAAGCTTTTCTCCCAACCTGTTTATCGCTTTTGCGTATCTTTCATCCATAGCACCAAGTTGATCTACAGCATGAGTTTCAATTTGATATTGAATGCCCGGCAGAATCCATGAAGCATAGCCACTAAACGGATCTGAAGACGCATATAAGGATTTATACCAATCCCCAAAAGGCATTCCTTCATCATCTAAGAAACTTTTCTCTAGCTGAATGAGTTCAGCGTTAAGATTTCGTTGTTCCCTTTTGTTTAAACTTTTGTTCTCTAGCAAACTATCTAGTTTTAATACAAAAGCATTTGCCACTGGTTTTAAGTTCAAAAGAGCTTCCGTAGACAGTTTAAAGTTGGTAAACTCAGGGTAGTAGGTTTTTACTTGTTGAGTTGCATTTTTAAAATGTAATTCTAAATCTGTAACATATCTAGTTACATCGTATGGAATGAATTCGGCATTGGCTAATCTTAAGGTCATTAAACCTACCACTTTTTCAACAGTTGGCCCCATTTGAAATTCTGGGTCAACAAATTTTTCGTAAAAATAAAAATCATCGTAATTGGTATGATAAAGCGTAGGTCCACTGGAACCACCGCTAAGAGACGGAACACCCGCATGCATGTAAAATGCTATATGATCTGATCCGCCTCCAAGATTTCCAATCTTAGGTTCATCATTTCCTTTAGACCAATGTTCAAATACTGTTTCGTCTGAGTAGGGATAATTAACACTTTTGGTAGCTTCTGAAAGAATAGACTTCAAACTTGGTGAAGCGGACGCTCCAAAATTTTGACCAGACACCGCTGCATCTAGATTAATATAAGCAACAGCTTTGGCTTGTAGCTCTTCTTTCATTTGTTCTACCCATTCGCTAGAACCTATCACGCCATGTTCTTCTGCATCCCAATGAGCTATCATGATGGAACGTCCAGGTCTCTTATTTGCCTTGGCTAGCTTGCCTAATGTTTCTGATAAACTCAGAAGCATGGCTGTTCCAGAATTAGGGTCTGTGGCACCAAAAGCCCAAGCATCATAATGGCATCCAAGAATCACCCATTCATCGGGATGGGTATCCCCTTTTAAAGTACCTAATACATTATAAATTTTTGTAAGGCTTTTAGGTTGTTCCACGTAAAGACGAACCAACAAATCTTCACCGCCTTCAATTCGGTACGTAAACGGTAATCCTCCTTGCCATTGACTTGGAACTGGGTTTCCTTGCATACGTTCCAAAATTTCTTGAGCTGCACCGTATCCTATAGGGGTTACAGGAATGCTGTGAAGTCCAGCTTCTTCTGGAGAAAGTCGTTTTGGAGAGTTTTTATCGCTTATTGGCAATGCTGCTTCAAAAGGCGTAAGTGGATCTCCAGTCCAGTCTGCAGTAAGTAGCGACCCTCTTTGTATTCCGCTTTCATTGTAATACACTCCATCAGGAAAAGTAAGTCCTCTAGTGAAACCAGAATCCTTTGGATCTGTGTAAATGATGAGTCCTGCAGCTCCATAAGCCTCAGCAAATTTTGCCTTATAGCCTCTAAAATTACCACCATAACGCGCTATAACAATCTTACCTTCTATGTCTACTCCCATTTCTTCTAAAGCCTCAAAATCTGCTTTGGTTCCATAGTTAGCATAAACTACTTCTGCGGTAATATCACCATTACCAGAGTAAGCATTCCAAGCCTTTTGTAAGTCGGGATGCTGAGAATACGGGTCTTCTTTAAGCATATCTTCCTGTTGGTTCAAAGGCTTTCTAGTAGGCCTGACTAAAGCAACAGATGACTTTCCAGGTCCGTTACTCATATAAACCTCATAAGGATAAGTCTTTACAGACCATCCTGCTTGATCCATAATGCTAATCATATAATCTCTTACGTCTTCATTGGCTTTTGTCCCTGCAATGTGTGGATGTTCCGTTAATGTTTTTAAATGTATTTTAAATCGCTCTGAATCTACTTCACTTTTGAATACAGATTCAATTTGAAGTTGATTTTTTACAGATTCTGAAGAGAATCCAGACAGACGTTGTGCTTGGATAGTTCCAACACAAAGGCACAACGCGTAAAGTAATAATCTCATATGCATATGTTTTTTTAACAAAGTTAATTGATTTATTATAAAGTCACTATCTTAATATAAAGTATACTTGATTACTTAAATTTTATGCATTATTCTGTTGTTTGTAATAAAAACCTTAATCAATTAGAAATGCCTATAAAAATAAAGTTAGCTATTCAAAAACACCAAGATTAAAATTATTTGTAAACTAAGTCTTATGACAAGCCATTTGAAATCAATAGGATGAAAATAATAAGGTACATCTTCACATTTTACGTTGTAAAACTTATCTTAAGCATAACTTATGTAAAGTCCTAAAATATGTTTAAGCTTGGCGCCTTAGAACATCTAAAGGAGAGTTGCGTAAAACACTTTGAATGTTACTCAAGCCTATTAAAACCACTAAAAGGCTTATACCTGGTAGAAAAATTCCGAAAGGAATCCAAGATGGTATAAAAGGCTCTTCAAAAACCCAAAAAGCCAGTCCAAAACTAGCAATTAAAGCTAAAATAATTCCTACAAGGCTACCTATAAGTCCAAGAAATAAATATTCAAAAGCTGAAATTTTTAAAATTTGATGATTTTTGGCTCCCAATGTGCGCAATAAAACACTTTCTTTAATACGCTGGTACTTACTAGTTCTCACCGATCCTATCAAAACAATGATACCAGTTAAAATACTAAAGAAAGCCATAAAATTAATAACCCAAGACAACTTGTTTAAAATATCTTCTAAAAGTGTATAAGCTTGTCTTAAGTCCAAAACCGTTAGATTTGGAAATGTAGCAACCAAGTCTCTCTGCAAGTTGGCAGATACCGTTTCATTTGACGCATTTGTTGTAATCACATCAAATTGAGGTGCTTTCTCGAGGATACCTGCTGGAAAAAGAATATTAAAATTAGGCTTCAAAGCACTCCAGTCTATTTTTCTAATGCTTTTTACCAGCGTCTTCATTTCCACGCCTTGGACATTAAATATTAATTCATCCCCTACTCCAACTTCAGCATTCCCGGCGAAATTTTCAGATATGGATATTGGAATCGTTGTTGGATTGGAAGCAGTAGGAATCCACTCACCATCTATAAGGGTTTCTGACTCTGTTAAGTAATTTCTGTAGGTGGTTCTAAATTCATGATTAAGCACCCAAGACCGAATCGTACTGGTACTATCTTTACGGATGGCATTGACAGTTTTTTCGTTTATTTGTTGTACTCTCATCGTTACAATTGGAATTTGATCTATCAATGGTGCTTGGTTTTGAGCTAAAACCTCTTTAACCTGCTCCCGTTGGTCAGATTGGATATCTAGTACAATTATATTTGCATTTTGCCCAGATGCTTCTACATTGGTTTTTTCTAATAAAATATCCTTAGTAAAATACAAAGTACTTATTAAAAAAGTACCTAACCCAATAGTAACCATAAGTACAAGCGTTTGATTATTAGGGCGAAATAAATTCATTAAACTCTGCCGAGTTGTGTATCCTAATCCTTTAGGAAAATAGAGTTTTAACCCCTTCATGACACTTAAAGCGATTGCGCTTAAAAATGAAAACGTTATTAAAGTTCCTAAAACAAATGCTAAGGCATAAAGTGCATGATTTAGCAATTTATAAGAAAAAATATATAAAAAAATTAAAATACCACTAAATACAAAAATCCTTGCTTTTTTAGGCTGTTCATCTAGACTTTCGTTTACGCGTAGGACTTCCAAAGGTGAAACATACCAAGTACTTAGTAAGGGCAAAACAGCAAAGAGCACAGATAAGAATACCCCTAAAACTATTCCCATTAAAATGGGCGCTATTGATATTGAAAATTCTACGCTAAAAGGCAAAAACTCTTGAAGAATTAATGGAAAAAAACTTTGAAAAGCCACTCCAACTCCAGACCCTAGAAGCCCTCCCAAAAACCCAATACCTGCAATCTGCAAAAGGAAAATCATAAAGCTCTGCTTTTTAGAAGCTCCCAAGCATTTTAAAACTGCTATCGAGTTTAATTTTTCTTTAATGTAAATATGCACTGAACTTGCTATACCAATACATCCTAAAAGCAAGGCCATAAAAGCTACTAAATTTAAAAAACTACCTACGTTTTCATACCGCCGACCCAATCTTTGACTGGTGCTCACATGCGTATCCAAATTGGCTTGTTCTAATCGTAATTCTGACTTTACCGCTTTTTCAAGAGTATTTAAATTTAAAGTATCAGAAGCTTTAAAGAAATATTGGTATTCCTTCCGGCTTCCAAATTGAAGAAGATCTGTGTCTTCAATAAGTGCTTTAGGAATCAAAACAGGTGGTGCTACGGAGGAGGAAATAGCTGTACTTCCTGGAATTGCCTTAAGCGCACCAGCAATAGGTAAAGTTAAATTTCCTACTTTAATAGAATCTCCAGTTGTAAGATTGAATTGCAGCATCAAGGTTGCATCTACCAATGCAGCACCTTGATTTTGATAAACCTCTGCAGCTCTTTTAGGCTCAGTATCAATTTTACCATAAAATGGAAACTCTCCTTCTATACCTCTTACCTTTACTAATTTAGTCTCATTAGTTTTTGGAAAAGCTACCATGGAAACAAAATTAACTTCTGATGCTTTAGGTTGCAGAGAATCAATTATAAATTGAGCGCGATCTGATGGAATATTTTTTGTATCAATAGTAAAATCTGCACCCATTAGCGCTTTAGATTGCTTTTGAATAGTGCTTTTTAGATTAGATCCAAAAAGTTGTATGGACACCACTGCGGCTATACCCAAAACAATAGAAGCCATAAATAAAAATAACCTAACGCGACTAGCCTTGGCGTCACGCCAGGCCATTTTGATAAGCCATTTAGTTGTATATCTCATAAAACCATTAAAGAATTAAACTGATGTTGAAGCTGAATAATTTAAAATTTGTCCACCTTTTAAACGTAAGATATGTTGTGTTTTTTGGGCAAGCTCCAAGTCATGTGAAATAATAACCAAGGTTGTTCCAGCATCTCTATTGAGTTCAAAAAGTAAATCTATCACTTTTTCTCCCGTATCTTCATCTAAGTTCCCCGTAGGTTCATCAGCAAATAAAATGGATGGCGAGTTGGAAAAAGCACGTGCCAATGCTACTCGTTGTTGCTCACCACCAGATAATTGTGAAGGATAATGATCTAGTCTATGTCCTAATCCTACTTTTTTAAGTAAAGCTTCACTTTTTTGACCTGCTGTTGGATCTCCTTGAAGCTCTAGTGGAACACTAACGTTTTCTAATGCTGTAAGTGTAGGTAAAAGTTGAAAATTCTGAAATATAAATCCCACTTCTTTATTCCTTAGCTGTGCGCGTTGGTCTTGATCTAGCTCAGATAAATTATGGCCGCAAAGCTCTACTTTTCCATTGCTTGGGTCGTCTAAGCCAGCGCAAAGGCCTAGTAGAGTGGTTTTTCCACTACCAGAAGGGCCTATGATGGAAAAGGTTTCTCCTTTCTTTACTTCAAATGAAATATTTTTAAGTACTGTTAATTCTTTATTACCACTCTTGTAAGTCTTTTCCAGACCAGTAATCTTTAATATATTGTGCATTGTTTCTACAAAGTTTAAAATGCTATGATGTTAAACTCACAATTTAATCAATACTTCACATTCTTTAAAATTTCCATCTCTCAAGGCCTCATAAAGTTTTGTTATTTTACTATTATTTTGATGCTAATCTCTTGCGTAGATTCCAATCAAAAAGAAACTAAAAATTCTAAAGTTAAAGAAGAACACACGGCAAACACCTCTAAAAATCAAAATACTAAGACTATTTTATGCTTTGGAGATAGCATTACAGCTGGCTATGGTCTTGAAGATACAGATGAAGCCTACCCGAATCTAATTCAACAAAAAATAGATACTCTTCAACTAGATTATAGAGTCATCAATTCAGGCTTAAGCGGAGAAACTACTGCTGGAGGTAAAAGTAGAATTTCATGGGTACTGAATCAAAAAGTAGATGTTTTTTTATTAGAATTAGGAGCCAATGATGGATTGAGAGGCGTTCCTTTGAGCGAAACTAAAGCAAATCTTCAATCCATAATTAATAGCGTACAAGAAAAAAACCCAGATGCACAAATCATTTTAGCAGGAATGCAACTTCCTCCAAACATGGGTCAAGATTATACAACTGAATTTAGAGAATTATTTGAAGATTTAGCCAATTCCAACACTATCGAATTTATTCCTTTTATTCTTGAAAATGTTGGAGGTATTGAAGAATTGAATCAAAAGGATGGGATTCATCCTAATGAAAAAGGTCATCAAATAGTTGCAGAAAATGTTTGGAAAATTCTTAAACCTTTAATTACAAGTCACTAATAATAAGCTAATCATAAATTAACTGAATAAGTGACTTGAATTCAACAAACAAATGCAACTTTAAAATTCAATTTCATTGATTTTAATACCCTCTAAGTCATTAGATTAGAGTTTATATAGAATAAAATATCAAAACATAATTCGCTTAGTTTATATGTAGTCTTTTCAAAATTTTTAGCGACTCAATAACAAATCATCTATAAACTTATTTTGTATTTACATTTACAACGTTTGTCAATAGTTTATCAATAGCTTTTTAGCTTGTAATATATGGTACAGGATAGAGCATCAAATAATACATTTTTTAAAAATAAAAAGTTAAAACCTATAAGTATATCCTACTCTAAAGACTTGGGTTTCAAAATAGTCAATCGCATCAAAATTGAAATTGGTATCACTTATTTCGGTCTTGAGCATAAAGGTGTTGAAAATGTCGGAAGCATTTATAAATAACTCCCCGTTTCCATCTTGAATACTTTTTCGTAAACCTGCATCAAAGCTAAAACGCTCTTTTATAATACCCTGTGGAATGATATCCCGATCTAAAAATGTAGCCGTACTTTGCCAGTTATAGCCATTTCCTAAATCCATTTGTAAATTCCATTTGATATTACCAGTAAATATCTCTTGTCGGTCTTGAGAAAAGCT
>PXBV01000383.1 GCA_003565575.1 Psychroflexus sp.
AGGGGTCGGGCTTTCCGCTACAATGCTTCCCCCCAAAGCTTTGGGGGTCCAGGATTTTCACTACAATCCCTAAGCCGAGAACACGTTAAAAAACTAAAGTCAGTTCGAGTGACGCGCAATGAAATGTAGCGTTGTATTGAGAACTACCTATTAGAGACTTTATTACAGTAAAAAAAGCAGAATACAAGCATTAAATAATTGATTTACAAGACCTCACAGTCCCCAAAGCCTTGGGGACTGTGAGGTCTGCATGATTAAAGTCTATACATTAAAAAAAGACCCTAACAAAAGGAAGCCAAGCTTCTGGATAAACATTCCTATTTTCATCAAATAGAACGTTGTATCTTATCCCAACTACAAAATTGTTTTGCCGATAGCCTACACCCAAAAATAGGGCTGTGTTCCAAAACTCATCTCGTTCTCCAGTGGTGAATTTTGTATTAACTCTCAATTGTTCCAGCTCCGCAGAAAGTTGTAAATTAGGAATAGGGTGAAAAAAATTCAATAAACTTCCACCGTATAGATGAGAATTGAATCTATTATTACGTTCAAAATAGCTGTATTGCAATCCTATACCTGTAGAAAAAAAAGAATTAACAGGATAGATGGCTTGAGGAGAAATACTTACCGTAGTAAACAAATTGGAAAAGTTAGCCCCTGCAGTTCCTCCCCATTGTACCTTATTCCAGAAAGATGAACTATTATCCACCTGCTGAGCTTGCAAAGATAAGCAAAGGATTAAACTAGATAACAAAACAATTTTCTTCATCTCACAGTATTAGTTGCTATAAAAGTAAAACTAATAAAATTATGTCATTAAAGAATTCCAGCAATCATAAATTTTCAATCAAATACCAAGCTTAAAACAGGTACTATCCTTGAAAATAAGCTAGAGATTAAGGGAAACAATAAGTTATTTGGTATGGCTTACAAACGTTTACTCATCTATAAATTTTTTGCTTATTTACCCAATTTTGATAAGCCTTAGCATTTCTATTGTGCTGAGCAAGTGTTTTAGCAAACTTATGGTAGCCTGGATGTTCTGGGTCGGCAGCAAAGTAAAGGTAATCGTGAGATTCTGCGTTCAAAACAGCATCAATAGAAGACACATCTGGCATAGCGATAAGTCCAGGAGGGACTCCCGTATATTTATAGGTGTTGTATGGAGAATCCAAGTCCAAATCTTTATAAAGCACACGTTTTATAGGAGTATCAAAATCCTGACTCTCATTTTGCATAGCAAAAATAACCGTTGGGTCGGCTTGGAGTTTTATCCCTTTTTGCAATCTATTTAAATAAACGCCAGCTACTTTGGGGCGTTCCTCAACTTTAGCCGTTTCTTTTTGAACGATGGCAGCAAGAGACATGACTTCTTGTGGAGACATCTTAAGAGCTTCAGCTTTGGCTTGCCTTTGTTCATTCCAAAATTGATGATAAAATTTTACCATCCTGTCCCTAAATTGTTCTCCAGAAGTATTCCAATAAAACTCATAACTATTTGGAATGTAAAATTTCAAACTAGCCAGCGGACTTACTTGCATAGAATCTAAAAACCTTTGGGAAGTCATGGCTGTAAGCAGCTCTAAGCTATCGGCTTCAATTTGTTCTGCAACTCTTCCTGCTAGGTTTTCAAGCCGGTGCTGGTTGTTAAAACTCAATCGAATTGGAACATTTCTAGACCTGAGTGTATTGATGATTTCGTTGTTATTCATTCCATTTTCAATCACAAAATGACCAGGTTTAATAGAGTTGGCGTATCCTTTCTTTTTGGCAACAGTTATAAAATCATCAGTTTGTTTTAAAAATGGGTGCAGCTGATTCACTACGTCCTGAAGGCTACTACCAGATTTTATGAAGATGGACTGGGTTTCACTTTCAAAAGATGTATTATCAGTTAAAACCAACTTGTAGATATAAATGCTAAAGCCTCCTAATAAAAGAAGACCCAAAATCGAAATAGCTATCAATATTTTTTTAATGTACATGAGTAAGTTTTTGCAGTAAGTATTCGGATTGAAATTGACCAAAATTGTATCTCCAGTCTTTTTTAAGACCAATAATTTCAAATCCTAGTTTTTTAAAGAGGCTCAGACTTCTTTGATTATCTTCAATGATAGATGCGAAAATTTGATGTAAATCTAGCACCTCAAAAGCGTAATTCATCATCATTTTAACAGCTTGAGTCCCATAGCCTTTATCATGATAACCTTCCAAGATAAGAATCCCTAAACCTGCCCTTTTATTTTTGGGATCAAAATCATATAAATCTATAAAACCTATAGGCTGATTGTTATGAAGTGAAATCACTAGCCTTAATTGTTTAGCTTCGTAAATATCTTTGTAAGAGTTGTCTATATAATCTTTCAAAACACTTCTAGAAAAGGGCTGGAGCGTATCGCTTAAGTGCCAAAATCTTTCATCGTTTTCTACTAACTCTAGGAAATCTATATCCGAAGTAACAAGTGCCCTTAAGATGATATGAGAGCTTTTAAGTCTAATCATAAAATTTGCCTTCAAATACAAAAGTTGCTGGACCTTTCAACCAAATATTTTTGGCAGCATTGAGTCCATCAATTTCAAAACTCACCTCGAGGTCTCCTCCTTTAGTAGTTACTTTAACAGGAAATTCTTCAATTTTATGAGACATTTTGGCAGTAATAGCCGCAGCTGTAACTCCAGTTCCACAGGAAAACGTTTCATCTTCTACTCCTCTTTCATAAGTCCTCACATGAACAACATTGTCTTTAACTTGAATGAAATTCACGTTAGTTCCTTTTATCGCTTCATAATTTGGTAAATTTCGAATTCGTCTGCCTTGTGTAAACACATCAAAATCGTAAACATCATCTACAAATGCAACATGATGTGGAGAACCTGTATCCAGAAAAGATGCATTTCTACTCAAGTTAACAGTTGGAACATCTACCATTTTCAAATTTACAAGACCTTCGTTGATGCTTGCTTTATGCATGCCATCCACAGCTTCAAACGTAGTCTCCGTTTCAATGACATTTATTTTCTTTGCAAAGGCAACAATACATCGGCCTCCATTGCCACACATGGTACTTTCATTACCATCAGCATTAAAGTAAACCATCTTGAAATCACATACATCTAGTCGAGAATGTTCTAGAAGTATAAGGCCGTCTGCACCAACACCAAAACGGCGATCACAAATTTTCTTTATGAGTTTGGTATTGTTTTTGAAAACCGATTCCCTGTTATCGATGATTACAAAATCATTGCCAGTACCTTGATATTTGTAGAAATGTAAATCCATATCTTGGGTTTAAGACTTGCAAATATAGGTAAATAATCAAGGAAATGTTTGGGTTAAAAATCGGTTAAAACAGTTTTACATATAAAATATGAAAGTATTTTTAATTTAAAAATGACTCATTATGAAAAAGTATGTTCAATTATTTTCAGTAGCCATTGTAGCAAGTGTGCTTAGCGTTGGAGGATACAAATTCTTTTTATCTACAGAAGAACCTATCGTTTCAGATTTTGAATCTCCCTGGCAACAGGATAGCATCACCAACTTATCCACCACCTTAGCTACTTATGAAGAAGCCAATGCAGAACTTAACTTTACTGAAGCAGCTGAAAAGACAATTAACGCCGTAGTACACGTCAAAAATATTACATCTACGCGTCAAGCCAGAAATCCATTTGAGTACTTTTATGGAAGCGGAGAAGCTCAAAAGGCAATTAGAGGAGCTGGTTCTGGAGTTATTTTAAGCCCAGATGGACTTATTGTGACCAACAACCATGTCATCAAAGGCGCTTCTGAGGTTCAAGTCACACTCAATAATAATAAAACCTATGTAGCAGACGTCCTTGGTAGTGCACCAGAGAGTGATATCGCGCTTTTAAAGATTGATGATAAGGATCTAGACTATCTGCCTTTTGGAGATTCCAATGATGTCAAAATTGGAGAATGGGTTCTTGCTGTTGGTAATCCCTTCAACCTTACCTCAACGGTAACAGCTGGCATTGTGAGTGCCAAGGCTAGAGACTTAGGAAGCTCCAACACAAGTTTTCAATCCTTTATTCAAACCGATGCAGCTGTAAATCCAGGAAATAGCGGCGGTGCTCTAGTTAATACCCGTGGAGAACTTATTGGTATCAATACAGCCATTACGTCTCAAACTGGTTCTTTTATTGGGTATTCCTTTGCCATACCAAGTAATAATGCCAAAAAAATTATAGATGATTTACTAGAATTTGGTAATGTAAGAAAAGCCATCTTAGGTATAACCGGGTTTGAACTCAATAGTACCTTGGCAGAACAAGTAAATGTTGAAAGTTCACAAGGAGTTTATATCAATAGTGTAGAAGCTGGAAATGGCGCCTATGAAGCTGGTCTTAAAAAAGGAGATATTATTACTAAAATTGACGGAGTCAAAATCAAAAAATTTTCTGATATGACAGGATATCTAAGCTCTAAAAATCCAGGCGATGTTGTACGAGTAAATTATTTAAGAAACAATAAAGAAAACCAAACTACTGTAACTTTAGATGTATTTAAAGTTTATCAAATTGAAGATATAGGTATAGAGGTCGCCGAAGTTTCTAAAGACCGATTAAAAACCTTTGGTGCCAATTCAGGTGTCATTATAAACAAGGTGCTTCCTAATAGCTTTACTAAAAGGGACATAAGTGGTCTTTTAATTACAAAAATTAATGAAGAGGAAGTACACTCCATAGAAGATGTAAAATCTATTGTAGAAAACAAAAGTAAAAGTGAACCCCTTTTGGTCACCTTTTTAAGTCCAAAAGGACAAGAGCAAACCTACGTATTTAGATAAGCTTCTAAACTGATTAAGAATTAAGGCTTTTTTTTCCATTGGAAGAGAAAGCCTTTTTTATGTGCCAATTTCAGTTCAAAAGCTTTTGAATCCTTATATTTGCAATTTAGAACTAAAACTCCATGTTGAAACTTCACGATTTAGAATTTGAACCTTACTTGGATCAACATACCCTTCAAGATTCTATAAAACATCTAGCAAACCGTATTCATGATGACTACCAATCCCAAACCCCAGTTTTTTTAGGTATTTTGAATGGAGCTTTTATGTTTTTATCAGATTTGATGAAGAATTACAAAGGCAACTGTGAAATCAATTTTACAAAATTAGCTTCTTATGCGGGTGTGTCTAGTACTGGTGAAGTTTCTACCTTACTTGGTGCAGGAAATCTAAAAGGAAAACATGTAATTGTGGTAGAAGATATTGTAGATACTGGAAACACACTGCAACACATTGTGGATGTACTAAAAAAAGAAGGAGTTGCATCTTTTAAAATTGCTAGTCTTTTTTTTAAGCCAGAAGCCTATAAAAAATCACTACCTATCGATTATATAGGAATAGAAATTCCCAATAAATTTATTGTGGGCTTCGGTTTAGATTATAATGGATTAGGAAGAAATCTCTCAGAAATATATCAACTAAAATCAAATACCAATGATTAACATCGTGTTATTTGGCCCTCCTGGTGCCGGAAAAGGAACTCAAGCTGAACATTTAAAAGACAAATACAAACTCACTCACATCTCCACAGGAGATTTATTTAGGTTTAACATCAAAAATCAAACTGAACTTGGACAACTGGCTAAATCCTACATGGACAAGGGAGAATTGGTACCAGACGAAGTCACCATAAAAATGCTAAACGCCAAGGTAGAAGAACACTTAGATGGTAATGGGTTTATTTTTGATGGATTCCCAAGAACTCAAGCACAAGCGGAGTCACTTAATGAACTCATGACGTCTAAATCTTCTCAAATCAATGCGATGGTAGCTCTAGAAGTAGAGGATGAAGTATTGGTAGAACGTCTATTAGAACGAGGAAAAACCTCTGGCAGAAAAGATGATGCTAATGAAGACATCATCAGAAATAGAATAAAAGTATATTACGAGGAAACAGAAGTCCTCAAAGAATTTTATAAAAAAGAGGATAAATATTACGGTGTAGATGGTGTAGGTTCAGTTTCAGAAATTACAGACCGCATCAGTAAAGTGATTGATTCTTTATAAAAACATAGCATTTAGCTTAAAACTATGACAGAAGGAAATTTTGTAGATTACATAAAACTCCATTTAAAATCTGGAAACGGAGGAAAGGGCTCCGCACACCTCAGACGGGAAAAATACATTCCCAAAGGCGGGCCAGATGGAGGTGACGGTGGTCGTGGTGGTCATGTTATTTTTAAAGCTAATAAGGATCTCTGGACACTTTTCCATTTAAAATTCAAAAGACACATTAAAGCCACGCATGGTGAACACGGCAGTAAACAAACCAGTACTGGAGCTGACGGGGAAGATCAATATATTGAAGTGCCTCTAGGTACGGTTATTAGAGACACCAACACCAACGAAGTCATTAAAGAAATGACAGAACACGAGGAAGAATATATCGTCGTGGAAGGTGGCATGGGCGGCAAAGGAAATGCGCATTTCAAAAGTTCTACCAACCAAACGCCGCGTTTTGCACAACCAGGGATTCCCGGTCAAGAATTGGACATCACTTTAGAATTGAAACTTCTTGCAGATGTAGGTCTAGTTGGTTTTCCCAATGCTGGCAAATCCACCTTGCTATCGGTCATTACAGCCGCGAAGCCAAAAATTGCGAACTACGAATTCACAACGCTCAAGCCCAATCTTGGCATTGTAGAATACCGGGATTACAAAACCTTTGTAGTGGCAGATATTCCTGGCATTATAGAAGGTGCTGCTGAAGGAAAAGGGCTAGGTTATCGATTTTTAAGACATATTGAAAGAAATTCTACCCTGTTATTTTTGATTCCTGCCGATGCGCCAAGTGTGAAGGATCAATACGAAATTCTTCTAGACGAATTACGACGCTACAATCCAGAACTACTCGATAAATCTAGAGTGATAGCGATTTCAAAAGCAGATTTACTAGACGACGAACTCAAAACTGAATTAGCTCAAGAAATTGAACATGCCTTTGACCATATTCCTCACGTTTTTATCTCTTCCATAGCGCAGCAAGGTTTAATGCCTTTGA
>PXBV01000010.1 GCA_003565575.1 Psychroflexus sp.
AAGATGAAACCAGAAGATAAAGCTTTTGAAATGGAGCGATTTGTAAAAGGTAAAACTCAAATCATGGTGGCGACAACGGTAATAGAAGTTGGTGTGAATGTGCCCAATGCCAGTTTGATGATCATCGAAAGTGCCGAGCGATTTGGTTTATCTCAGCTTCACCAGTTAAGAGGACGAGTCGGGCGAGGGGCTGAGCAAAGCTACTGCGTGCTCATCACTGGTAAGAAATTAAGCTCCGATGGTAAAACCCGAATGGAAACCATGACGGCAACCAACGATGGCTTTCAAATTGCGGAGGTGGATTTGAAATTACGTGGTCCCGGCAACTTGATGGGGACACAACAAAGTGGTATCTTAAATTTAAAAATCGCTGATTTGGTCAAAGACAATCAGATTTTAAAAACCGCCAGGAGCTACGCACACTATGTCATCAAGGCCGATCCCAACTTCCAGCTGGAAGAACATAAAATGATCAATATCACATACAGAGCTATGTTTAAGGACCAAACGATCTGGAATTATATTAGTTAAGAGCTGTTATTTGAAATTTCAGATCTGTCATTTCAAATTTCAAAATTATAAGAACATAATTGCTTAATTTCCTACGATTAAAGCCTATGAGATAGCCAATCACGATCTAAAAAATAATTTTTGAACTAAAACGATCAATATTTTTGAGGGAAGCTCAAAGTTCCTACCACCTATTTCCTAAAATCTAAAACCTCTTCAATGATTCATCAAATAACAAACCTAGCATTTTACCATTTTTTTGTGATTTACTAGCTTCCACATAGCTATATTTAGAAAAATAAACTTCTATTCTACTTTGAAATATTTTTGAGATCTAGCTAGATGCTTTACTAAAAAGAATTATAAATTTGTAATACAATATCTAATATCAATCGAAAATTCATCTCAAAACTTATCTTTTGGATTTTAAACTACCTCTTAATCAGCCTACGAGCCTTTTGCAAATAGTTTGGGTTTTATTTATTTCAATATTACTTCAATCGTCTATAAAGGCTCAGACTACTGGAGTTGTGGAAAAACAAAAATGGTTGCTAGAAGCCCAAACCGGTTTGTCTTATTCTTGGGCAGATTTAGGCATTGTAGACAACTCATTAACTTTGGAGCAAGAACCTACGTTTGAAAACGCCATAAAAGCACAGGTGCTTTTGGGGCTTAACTACAGTCTTACTCCCAACCTTTTTGTAGGCGTTTCTGGAGGATTAGGATATCTGAGTTTTGACAATCAAGTCTCTGGTGTAACCAATCGATTTACTCATTTTCAAATTGGACCGTATTTGAGGTATTATTTTAATATAACACCTTTATTTTCTGTGTTTAGTGAGTTAGGAATGAATCAAAACGTTTTGAACTCTAATCAAAATTCCTCTAATTCCTACGTTAATGCTTATACAGATTTGGGTTTGAACCTGAAGGTAAAACCAAATATGTGGTTGTATTTACGCTTGCCAAACCTTATTTATTACTATTCAGAAGATTTTAACTTTGAAAATAGAAATGGATTTGGAGTGAGCAATCCACTGAAAAACTTTATTCAGTTCCCCATCTTTGGTTTTACTTTCCAGTTGCAGTAAGATGTCAATTTTTCTTTGACGATTGACTTGATTCTAGATTGCCAACCCGAAAAAGGATAAGTGCCAAAAGAAAACCAATGAATGCTAAAGCCGCTCCAACTAGAGCAGGATATGTAAATCCAAAGCCTAGAAATAGCACAAGCCCTCCTAAATATGCACCTAAAGAATTCCCGGTATTAAAGGAAGCCTGGGTAACGCCTGAGCCAATCATTTCAGATTTTCCAGCGGTACGCATCATTAATAATTGAACGGGAGAAGCAAGGGCAAGAAAGCTAGCTCCTATAATAAAACAAAGCAGTAAGGCTATACCTGGGATATATGCCAATATGGAAAATAGTATTAAATGAACCGCTGTGATTCCAAACAACAAAATACAAGATTTTATGGGTGAAATTTTATCAGCCAGGAGGCCACCAAGAAGGTTTCCAACTACCATTCCTACACCTACTAATATCATAATATAACTCATGTGTTCTTCTGCAAAACCAGCTACATCTGTCATTGTAGGAGCAATATAGCTCAACCAAGCAAAACCGCCGCCAGTGCCAAGCGCGGTCATAAGTGTGATTAGCCAAGCTTCTTTGGTTTTAAAAAAAGAAAGTTCTTCTTTGAAGCTAACTTTGTTCTTGATGGGTAAATCTGGAAGCCAATATACAACAGATATCAGCGTTGATAACCCAATAAATGTGACTAACCCCATGGTAAGTTGCCATGAAAAGGCTTGACCAAAATACGTTCCCAAAGGTACCATAATCACATTGGCAATAGTAAGGCCAAGGAACATAAGCGATATGTTTTTAGCTTCTTTTCCAGGCAAAGCCAATCGTCTGGCCACAATAGAGCCAACACCAAAAAAGGCACCATGAGGCAAACCCGACAAAAACCTGGAGATACTCAGCATTTCAACACTATTGCTTATAATGCTGAGGCCGTTAAAAAGCGTAAACATCAACATTAAAATAATAAGAATCGTTTTGGGAGCTAGTCTCCCTGAAACAAACACAATTAAAGGCGCACCTACCACCACGCCAAGCGCATACAAAGAAATAAACTGTCCAGCAGAGGAAATAGAGATGTCAAAATACTGGGCAACATTGGGTAAAATACCCATAATTACAAACTCTGTGGTTCCCAAGGAAAGCCCACCAAGCGTCAAAGGAAGAATATCCTTTTTCATAAGTCAAATTTTTGGTAAATGTATTGGTTTTGGTTGAAACTAATAAAAAGCATGTGTCTACAAATTTGTTGAATCTTGATCCATTGCAGAACCTATATAACTCAAAGTAAATCCATTAGATTTTAGAATTTCCTACTGTTCATTTTAAAGTCTAATTTTCTTGAATTTCTGAGCCATATTCAGAAAAAATTTCATTTATCATGATTAATAGATCCTTTTAATTATGGTTTAGAATCACATTCAATCAAAAACATTCCCGAAACTTAAAAATCAAGTAAGTTTTTTTAAACTTTAGCTGTATTTTTATGTCCAAAACTCAACAAAACTCAAACTTATGAATCATTTGAAACTTGGTTTGCTTCTGCTTTTATGCGGTTTGTTTTCCTGTGTAAACGCGCAATATGATGTAAAAGCCAACTATGACAAACAAGAAGTCGCTATTGAAATGCGCGACGGTGTAAAATTGCATACCACCATTTATTCTCCAAAAGATAAATCCAAAGCCTATCCAATCCTGATGCAGCGCACGCCATACAGCTCCGCACCTTATGGAGAAGGAGAATTTAGAAGACAAATTGGGCCCAACAAATTTTTGATGGAAGAAGGGAACATCATTGTTTATCAAGATGTGCGCGGGCGATGGATGAGTGAGGGTGTTTACGATAATATGAGAGGATTTATTCCAGAAAAAAAGGGCAACCAAACCGATGAAGCCAGCGATACCTTCGATACCATAGAGTGGCTCATCAATAATGTAGACAATAATAATGGCAATGTGGGGACATGGGGAATTTCCTACCCTGGGCACTATGCAGCCATGTCTGTACTTTCTGGCCATCCCGCTTTAAAAGCTGCCTCACCACAAGCCCCTATTGGTGATTTTTATTTTGACGATTTTCATCACAATGGCGCGTATTTATTAAGTTACTGGATAGCTACTGCGGTGTTTGGCTATGAAAAAGAAGAGCCCACCACAGAATCGTGGTACACTATGCCAGACATTGGCACTCAAGACGCCTATCAATTCTTTTTGGATATAGGGCCATTATCCAATTTAGATAAATACTATGCAGAAGACAATGTGTTTTGGCAGCAACTGAAAGAACATCCAGATTATGATGAATTCTGGCAGGAACGAGGTTTAGTTCAACATATGAAAGACGTCGAGCCTGCTGTGTTTACTGTAGGTGGGCTTTTTGATGCAGAAGATTTATATGGCCCTTTTGAAATTTACAAAAGTTTGGAAAACAATAGCGACAATTTCAACGCTATGATTTTTGGACCTTGGAGTCATGGCGATTGGGCGAGGTTGAAAGAAAGACAAGCCGTGGGTAATGTATATTTTGGAGATAATCTGTCGGAGGATTTTCAAGTAAATTATGAAACCAAATTCTTTAATCATTTTTTAAAAGACGAAGGCGATTTTGATGTTGCAGAAGCAACAGTTTTTGATACCGGTTCATTAGAATGGAATGAATACGATAGTTGGCCGCCAGAAAATACAACGTCTACCGATTTTTATCTAGGAGACAACCAAAGCCTAAGTATGGAGGCAGACGCAAGTTTTGAAAATAAATTTGTGAGTGACATCACTAAGCCTGTCCCGTTTACAGAAGACATCAAAGTCACGTTTACACCAAGAAAATTCATGACGGACGATCAGCGTTTTGCTGCGCGACGCCCCGACGTGATGGTGTATCAAACCGAAGTTTTACAGGAGGACTTAAAATTATCTGGAGAAGTTCTAGCTGCATTACAAGTGGCCACTACAGGCTCAGATGCAGATTGGATTGTAAAAATTATAGACGTATTTCCGCCAGATGCCAAAGATACTGAAGAGATGCAAGACCATTTAAAAATGAGCAACTACCACATGATGGTGAGGAGTGAAGTCTTTAGAGGACGGTATAGAGAAAGCTTTTCGGAACCAAAGCCTTTTGTTCCCGGTCAAAAAACCAGTGTAAAATTTGCCTTGCAAGACATAAACCATACTTTCAAAAAAGGACATAAATTACAAATACAAGTGCAAAGCACCATGTTTCCTTACATCGATAGAAACCCTCAAAAGTACGTTGACAACATTTTCAAAGCAACAGAAGAGGATTTTGAAACCCATACCCATACCATTTATGGCGATTCCAAAATTGTGCTTCCTGTGTTGAAGTAAGTGATGTTTTTTGGTTTAAAACAAAACCTCGAGTTAAGTCTCGGGGTTTTATTTTTTTTAGAATAATTCCTCAGTATGGATTAAAATTTGGGGCTTACCCTTCACGCTCATAGGAGCGCAAAGGGTCAGGCTTTCCGTTACAATCTTTTTGCTCGTACCTTACAAAAAGGATTTTCACTTCAATCCTTAAGCCAGGTTACCAGAAATTTAATAGGCAATAAGCTAAAGTAGATGAGGCTTTCATTTTTTTTAAAATCGGTAGCTTTGAATAAATTAATTATATAGAAATTACTCTTATAATAATATACTTATCACTTTAGCAAAGTAATAAAAGATGTTATTCTTGTTAGTGACAGACTTCTCAGTTAGGTTAAATCATAAATGAATAAATATAAACAGATGAAACATATACTTGCACTTCTATTTTTAGGGGTAAATTTAGCTAACCTATTTGCTCAAACTTCCACTTATGTAGATGATAATGGCGTTTTTAGATGGCAAGAAAACGATGAAGAAATCAGGTTGTTTGGTGTCAATTACACCTTGCCCTTTGCACATGGCTATCGAGCAATCAATTATCTTGGTAAAGACCACAAAACAGCCATAGATAAAGACGTTTATCATATTGCCCGATTAGGCGTTAATGCCTACCGTGTACATATTTGGGATGCTGAAATTACCGACGAAAATGGGAGTTTAATCCAGCGTCCTCAATTAGATTTGCTGGATTATATGTTGGCTAAATTTAAAGAAAGAGGTATCAAAATTTTAATTACTCCTTTTAAAGTAGGAGGGAATGGTTATCCAGAAAAAGATTTTCCTGTACCAGGGTTTAGTGGAGAACTGGAAAAAGGACAAACCTACACAGGTGAAGAAGTGCTACAGCGGCAAGAACGCTATTTTACGGATTTGTTAAATCATGTGAATCCATACACAGGCATTGCTTATAAAAATGACCCAGACATTATAGCTTTAGAAATTAATAATGAACCACAGCATGATGATGCAAGTGCAATCACAGCCTACATCAATAGAATGGTGACAACCATTCGAGATACAGGCTTTGAAAATCCTATTTTTTATAATGTTTCTGAACGATCAGAGTTTGTGGATGAATACTTAGCAGCCGACATCCAGGGCTGTACCTTTCAATGGTATCCTACTGGCTTGGTGCATAATGCAGAAATTGACATCAACTTTTTACCTCATGTAGACGTCTATCAAATACCATTTGAGAACAAATCTGACTTTCAAAATAAAACTAGGGTTATTTATGAGTTTGACCCCGCAGACAGTAATCAGCCTACTTTATTTCCTGCTATGGCAAGGAGTTTTAGGACGGCGAAGTTTCAGTTTGCCACCCAATTTGCTTATGATGCCATTGATTTAGCTTATGCCAACACCGAATATCAAACCCATTATTTGAATTTGGTGTATACGCCATCCAAAGCCATTTCATTAAAAATAGCTGCAGAAGCTTTTCAAGAAATCGAAAATGGTCAGGATTTTGGAAGTTATCCAGATAACATAGAGTTTCTAAATACAAGCTTATTTCCAGATGAAAAGCTGGCGGTATATAACTCAACGACAAAGTTTTATCATACCTCCTATACAGAACAACTTCCTAAGAAGCCTAAACGCTTGAAAGAAATTGCAGGGGTTGGAAGTTCACCCATTGTTAACTATTCGGGAACAGGAGCTTACTTTTTGGATCAAGTGGAAAACGGCTTATGGCGACTTGAAGTGATGCCAGATGTGGTTTGGGTAAAAGACCCTTTTGAAAAAGCTAGCCTTGAAAAGACTGTAGCTGTCGTGAAAGAAGCTTCTCATACTATGCGGGTAAACCTTTCAGATTTGGGGGATTCATTCAATATTACAGGAATTAACTCAGGAAATGACGTAGAAGTTTCTAACTCCAACAAAACTTTTCAAATAACTCCTGGCACCTATCTTTTGTATTCCAAAGCTTTAAATAAAAATTTTGATAAGCAA
>PXBV01000131.1 GCA_003565575.1 Psychroflexus sp.
CAAATACGGTGTCTAAATGACCTATCAGCAAAATGGTTTTTCCGCTACCATTTTGGGTTTCAGCAAATAAATGCCCAGCTCTGTTAAGCTCCTCTGGCATGGAAATCCAACGGGTTGCAAAACCAATAGCCTCAAGCTCTTTCTTATAGAGCACCCCTACTTCTTTCACCCCAAAAAGGTTGAGGGTTCCACTGTTAATATTTACGGTTTGTTCTAAAAAATCAATAAGTTCTTTCTCATTATTTTCTAAATAGTCTACTATTATTTGTTCTTCAGAAGAGATGTTTTGCCCGTATATGAGTAGATTTTGAAGCCCAAAAAGTATTATCAGTAGTGTTCTCATTGCCTTATTTTAAATGTTTTTACCAAATATAGCTAAAATTTGTATTGAACTAGCTTCACTAAACTATTGGAGATGTTTTAGAGTTATAGAGATTGATAAGTGATTGTTCAGTAGAGCTAACTCTATAAAATTCAGTCTTACTTTGTTAATTCAAAATGAAGTTAGAACCTTGTGCTTTTAAAATATATTTTGAAAGTAATATGTGATTAGGGTTGAGATAAAAATTTAAAAATAATTATTTCCTCTAGCTCTATCATAACATTCTATCAAAATTAGTACTTGTTAAAATCATTCGAGTTAAATTTGACAATTGAATTTTGTGCTTTTAAACGATAATTATGAAAGGAGTTTTAATGGTCAATTTGGGCTCTCCAAAATCTACAGACCCCAAAGACGTAAAAACATATTTAGGCGAGTTTTTAATGGATGAGCGCGTTATTGACGTGCCAAAATTATTAAGAACAATTCTTGTAAAAGGAATAGTACTTAACACTCGTCCCAAAAAATCTGCAGAAGCTTACTCTAAGATTTGGTGGGATGAGGGTTCTCCGTTGATTGTTCTGTCAGAGCGTTTGCAAAAAGGCGTAGATGAAAAAACAAGTGTACCCATTGCTTTAGCGATGCGTTATGGCCAACCAGACATAAAATCTGGGCTTCAAGAACTCCATGACAAAGGTGTTGATGAGGTTCTCTTAATGCCTCTTTATCCTCAATTTGCCATGGCAACCACAGAGACCATTCTAGTTCTGGCCGAAGAGTTGAGACGTGAGCACTTCCCAGAAATGTCTTTTACTACTCTACCTCCTTTTTACAACCATCCAGATTATGTAACGGTTCTGTCTAGAAGTATTGGTGAAAAGCTAGATGAGTTTGATTACGATCATTTATTATTTAGTTATCATGGAGTACCAGAGCGACATATTCGTAAAAGTGACATCACTAATTCACATTGCAAGGTAGATGGTTCATGTTGCCAAACGCCTTCAAAAGCGCATCAGTTTTGCTACAGGCACCAATGTTTTGAAACCACTCGAGGCGTAGCTAAAACTTTGGGGCTTAAAGAAGGAACTTATAGCACATCCTTTCAGTCTCGATTAGGATTTGATCCGTGGTTAAAACCTTACACAGATAGAACTGTGGAAAAACTTGGCTTAGAAGGTACCAAAAAATTAGCTATAGTTTCTCCTGCTTTTGTCTCGGACTGCTTAGAGACTTTAGAAGAAATCAATATGGAGGCAAGAGAAATTTTTGAAGAGTCTGGAGGAGAAGATTTTATGTTTATACCTTGTTTAAACGATAGAGAGGATTGGGTAAAAACACTTAGCCGCTGGATTGATGAGTGGGCGCATCAAAACAAAGAGGTTAAAGCGTCATAAATGTCCAAAGTTAACTCTGAAGAATTAGGAAACAAACCCATTGGTCCACTGCTTATAAAGCAAGCAGTTCCTGCTTCTATAGGCATTTTAGTCATGTCCATCAATATTTTGGTGGACACTATTTTTGTAGGAAACTGGATAGGTTCTAATGCCATAGCTGGAATTAACGTGGTTTTACCAGTTTCTTTTTTTATTGCAGCTTTAGGGATGGCTATTGGGATTGGAGGGTCTTCTATCATCTCAAGGGCTTTAGGTTCCAATAATGACAAAAAAGCTCTTAAAACCTTTGGCAACCAAATTACAATTACGCTTTTAGTCACCGTAAGTATGGTGATTCTGGGGTTAACTTTTGTGGATGAACTTATCCCCATATTTGGAGGGAAAGGCGAAATTTTTGAACCTGCCAAAATTTATTATACAATAGTTCTTTATGGAGTGCCTGTGCTAGGTTTAGCAATGATGGGGAATTCCGTAATAAGGGCTGAAGGTAAGCCAAAATTTGCCATGGTAGCTATGATTATTCCATCGGTAGGGAACTTGCTCATGGACTACATCTTTATAAAATGGATGGATATGGGCATGCACGGGGCGGCTTGGGCTTCTACAGGTTCATATATTTTGTGCTTGGGTTACATTGTTTGGTTCTTTCTCTCAAAACATTCAGAGTTAAAAATTAGATTTTCAGACTTTGGTATACATCTCAATATTCTTAGGGAAATAGGAGCTTTAGGTTTTGTTACCTTATCTAGACAAGCTGTGGTGAGTTTAATCTACTTATTGCTAAATAATATTCTTTTTGAACTTGGAGGTGAGTCTTCCGTGGCGGTGTATGCTATTGTTGCTCGGATGCTTATGTTTGCATTGTTTCCTGTACTTGGAGTTACACAAGGGTTTTTACCTATATCTGGATATAACTATGGGGCGAATAAATACAATAGAGTTCGAGAAAGCATAAACAAAGCAATTCTTTACGCTTCTTTAGTAGCGGTTTTTGTTTTTGCCATTATTATGATTTTTCCTGTAGAAATTGCGTCTGTTTTTACCACTGATGAAAAAGTGATAAACGATACCCCAAAAGCCATGCGTTGGGTCTTTGCTGCTATCCCAATTATATCCATCCAATTAATAGGGAGTGCTTATTTTCAAGCTATAGGTAAAGCAGTTCCTGCTCTTTTACTTACGCTATCAAGACAGGGTTTTATTTTTATTCCCTTGATTTTGATTTTACCAAAATATTTTGGTGAATTAGGTGTTTGGATTTCATTCCCACTAGCTGATTTGCTTTCTACAATTATCACAGGATATTTTTTACGTCGGGAAATCAAATCTACCTTAATCGTGAAAGATGAAACTCTTGTACAAGAGGCGTCATAAATTCAATTATTTTTTTCTAATATCCTTTTTGTTCCTATTTAACTCTGCTCTGTGTTCAGGAAGCATCACAAAATCTTTTAGTAATGCTTATCTTTGATTCAAAATTATAATAGCCAAACGTGGAATACAACTACATAAAATCACTACACCTCATATTTGTAATCACTTGGTTTGCAGGCTTGTTCTACATCCCTAGAATTTTCATCTATCATATAGAAGCTCGTCAAAAACCTCAACCAGATGCAGATATACTCAGCAACCAATTCAAGATAATGGCTAATCGACTCTGGTATATCATCACTTGGCCATCTGCGATTTTAGCCACTCTTTTTGCTGTCTGGCTTTTAGCTTTGGTGCCTAGCTGGCTGGAGCAAGGCTGGATGCACATCAAATTAAGCTTTGTTATTTTGCTTTTTGCTTACCATATTAAAACTCATTTTATCTTTAAACAATTTCAAAACAACGAGATAAGATGGACATCCAACGGTATGAGGCTTTGGAATGAAGGCGCTACTTTAATTTTATTTGCTGTTGTTTTTTTAGTGATCTTAAAAAATTCTATAAGTTGGATTTGGGGCATAGTTGGGCTTATTGGGCTAGGTGTTTTACTTATGCTAGGCATCAAATTATATAAACGACTCAGAGAAAAAAACTCAAGCAGATGACATTCAATTATAAACAATCACTGCGTACTCGCATCTTTTTTTCTATGATTGCTCTTGTAGTAGGCGCTTCAGTTTTGATTGCGGGAGTTACCATTTATCAGTTTAAAGAAGAAGCTAAAGAGCTTCACCGAGAAAAACTCAACCGTAAGGAAAATGCCATTAGAGCCAACATCAACTATGTGTTAAGAACAACTACTTATCCCGTAGATACAGAAAACCTGACTCTTATTTTTAAAGAAAAAATTTACGAAATACAAGATATTCACAATACAGAAATCAATATTTATGACCTGAAGGGCAACCTGCTAAAATCTTCATTCGCCACCTTCTACATGGATACAGTCCAAACTCAAATGGAAATTCATAAAATGGCTTTGCTTCAAAATTCTTCAGAAAAGAAATATGTAGAAAATTTTCAAATCAATAACCAAAATTACCAATCGTCCTATACCTATATTCTCGACAACTACTTCAAACCCATTGGTATTTTAAACTTACCTTACATAGAAGATGACGGTTTTTTACAAAAAGAACTCACAGATTTTCTTATCCTCTTATCTCAAGTCTATCTTTTTATGTTGATTTCTGCGATAGTTTTGGCTTATTTTTTATCAAGATACATTACCAGTTCACTTCAAACCATTAGTAAAAAAATCACCAATACTCGGCTAGACCAAAGCAATCCAAAAATATCTTATAACGAGATAAGTTATGAAATAAAGCCGCTGGTTAAAGCTTATAACAGCATGATAGACGAGCTAGAGGAAAGCGCCATCAAACTAGCTAAAACCGAACGTGAGGAGGCTTGGAGGCAAATGGCAAGGCAGGTAGCTCATGAAATCAAAAACCCACTCACACCAATGCGCTTGAGCATGCAAAGTTTTGAAAGAAATTTTGACCCTCAACATCCAGAAGCTAGGGAGCGTGTAAAAGAATTTTCAAAAACCATTGTACAACAAATAGACAATTTGAGCGCTATTGCTGGAGCTTTTTCAGACTTTGCTAAAATGCCAGCACAGCAGAATGAAAGCTTAAATGCTGTTGAAATTATTAAACTGGCATTAGATATTTTCAACGACAATAAAATTCAATTTTCGTCAGATGAAGATGTTATTCAGATTAAATTTGATAGAAGTCAATTGATCCGTATTATAACAAATCTAGTCAAAAACGCCATACAAGCCACAGACCATTTGGAGAGTCCACATATCTCCGTATCAATTTCTACTGAAGTTGATAAGGTTATTATACAAGTGTCAGACAATGGTGTAGGCATTCCGTTTGAGTTGCAAGAACGTATATTTGAACCTAGGTTTACCACAAAAACCAGCGGTATGGGACTTGGACTTGGAATGGTGAAAAATAGCGTAGAAACTTATAAAGGAGATATAAAACTCACTTCAAAACCTGATGAAGGAACTACCTTTACCATAAAATTTCCAAAATCTGATAATTATGACGTTTGAAAACCTAAAATTAGAGTTAAGCGGTAAAATTGCCAAGCTTTTTATAAACAGGCCAAAAAAATTAAACGCTCTCAATAGAGCAACTATTGATGAATTACATCAAGCCTTTGAGATATTGCTAAAAGACGAAGATGTAGCCGTCATAATACTTACGGGCTCAGGAGAAAAAGCTTTTGTAGCTGGGGCTGATATCTCTGAGTTTGCAGATTATGACGTTAAAGAAGGGACAGATTTAGCCGCCAAAGGACAAGAATTGGTCTTTGATTATATAGCTAATTTTCCTAAACCTGTTATAGCAGCGGTCAACGGATTTGCCTTGGGTGGAGGGCTAGAATTAGCCATGTCTGCGCATTTTAGAATTGCTAGTGACAATGCTAGGCTAGGTTTGCCAGAAACCTCTTTGGGAGTTATTCCCGGTTATGGCGGAACTCAGCGTTTACCACAGCTGGTAGGAAAAGGCAGAGCTATGGAAATGATAATGACAGGCGGAATGATAAACGCAGAAACTGCAAAAGATTATGGCCTTGTGAACCATGTCACTACCATCGAAGAATTGTTGCCTCTAGCAGAAAAGCTAGCTCAGAAAATTACAAATAACTCCATGGTAGCCATCTCAGCAGCTATTGAAGCGATAAACGCCAACTATAAGGATGGCGTTGATGGGTTTAACATAGAAATCCAAAACTTTGGTAAATCCTTTGGCACTGAAGATTTCCAAGAAGGTACACAAGCTTTTTTAAACAAACGCAAAGCAAATTTTAAGTCATATGTTTCCACTACAAAGACCCCGTAGATTAAGACAAAACGAAGCGATACGAGCTTTAACACGAGAGCACTATTTAAGCCCCAATGACTTTATTGTACCCCTCTTTGTTGTGGAAGGCAAAGGTGTAAAAGATGAAATCGCTTCTATGCCCAATTACTTTAGGTATAGTTTGGACCTTTTGTCTAAGGAAGTGAAGGAACTCTGGCAAATGGGGTTAAAGTCTGTTTTACTTTTTGTAAAAGTAGATGAAACACTCAAAGATAACCGAGGTGAAGAAGCCGTTAATCCCAACGGTTTGATGCAACAAGCCATCAAAACTGTAAAAGATGCTGTCCCAGAAATGCTGGTCATGACAGATGTAGCTTTGGATCCTTATTCTATTTTTGGGCATGACGGTATTGTAGATCAAGGCAAAATTGTAAATGATAGGACCAATTCCTTCCTAGCTCAAATGGCATTAAGTCACGCCCAAGCTGGAGCCGATTTTGTTGCACCAAGTGATATGATGGATGGAAGAATTTTGCAAATACGTAGCGTTCTAGAAGATGCACATTTTTCTGATGTGGGAATTATGAGCTATTCTGCTAAATTTGCTTCTGCATTTTATGGCCCTTTTAGAGACGCTTTGGATTCTGCTCCTGTGGATGCACAAGATATTCCAAAAGACAAAAAGACATATCAGATGGACCCTGCCAATAGAACCGAAGCCCTAAAAGAAACCTTTCTTGATATTGAAGAAGGCGCAGATATTGTTATGGTAAAACCTGGGCTTTGCTATTTAGACATTGTAAGAGATTTAGCCAATGAGGTGGATCTGCCAGTAGCCGTCTATCAAGTGAGTGGAGAATATGCCATGATTAAAGCAGCATCAGAAAAAGGTTGGTTAGACCACGATGCAGTCATGCTAGAACAATTAACAGC
>PXBV01000260.1 GCA_003565575.1 Psychroflexus sp.
GAAACCAACGATGCCCTCGTTTTAATCAGCACAGATCCGGATCCCACGCGCGGCACAGGAACTTCCTCAAGAATGGTTTCGCCGGATTTAAGGTTTTGGATTATCTGGCGCATTGGGATGGATTATTTGAGAGTTCGTTTAACAGTTTGTAGTAACTGTAAGACACTTCTTCCCAGCTTGGCCATTTCTCAATTATTTTCCTGCCTTCTTGAACCTTTTTTAAATAAATAGATTGATCCAAAGAGAGATTCATGGCTTCAAGTATCGATCCCGGCTCAAATGGGTTGAAATATAACGCAGCATCTGCCATAGTTTCCCGAACAAAATCCAGATTACTTGCCAGAAGAAGCTTATTTTTTGAAGCCGCCTCTAAATACGTTAACCCAAAGGATTCCAGAAAAGATGGATTTATTATTGCGTATGCTTGCTCGAATACCTTATCAATCTCACCTTGTGGGATATGGCCTAAGTTGACTATGTAATCTTCCAGTTCATGTTTTTTTATGGAGTTCAATAAATTTTTCGCACTGGGACTTTTTTCATCAACAGTAATTTGAATTTTGTAATCGAGCTCTCTAGCCTTAATCAATTTTGCAACTTCAATTAGTATACTATGATTTTTATGGTAGTAGTAACTTGAGAGATATAAAAAGTTTTTCTTGATGTTACTGAATATGCTATCGTCTATTTGTTTATCAATCTGAAGATCAAAACTGCTGGGAATAACCGTAATTGGTTTTGAGCTCAAAAAAGTTTTTTTACTTCTTTCTTCCATGGACTTTGTTTGGACAGTCAAATGATCAACATAATGATAGTTTTTTTTAATGAGATAAAGTCTGACTTTTCTTTTTAGATAATCTATCCACGGCATTGGCTTCCAAATATAACTCTCATTATACACAGCGTAAGACCATTGAATTAAAAGTAATTGAGGAATTTTAGACTTCAGTGGAGTATTACAGAGATTGAAAATAACATCGGGTTTAAATTTAGCTATTTGTTCACTAGTCCAAGCTTGACCGCTAACCCAATTGACAGTTTTAAGATAGTTTTCAGGAATATATTTTTTTTCGATTTGATGAGATTCAAGCCGACCATACGTATTTTCAGAGCATAGAAATACAAACTCATCGTTTTCATCAATTATAGTATTCAACCCTTTTAAAAGGTTTGAACCAACCCTTAGGCCACCTGCCGAGTTTAAACGGATGGCATTAATAAGAATTTTCATGTCAAGAACAGCCTACCTATTCTGTTAAGATTCCTTCCAAGGAGGATTAATTTTAGACTTTTCATGAATTACCTTTAATAAGTAATCAGCCGCGACTTTTGGACTAATACTATTCTCTGCCCATTTTATCAATTTATTTCTGCTTAATTTACTTGTTTTCCCAGATATCATTCTATTTCGAATTTTACTCCTTAAGTCCGAAACATCATTACTTTTGAACACATCTCCTACTAAGTTTTTATTAATGATTGCCGACGATCCACATGAGTCACTACAGATAACAGGTGTTCCAACAGATAGTGACTCATTTACAACAGCTCCCCAACCATCAAACCTACTTGTTAAAACCAAAAGATCTGATCGCCTAATTTTTTCCTGAACTATTTCATTATCAATATTACCAATAAACTGTACTTTATCTCTTATCTTTATTTTTTTTACCATTGATACTAGTTTGCTTTTATTATAGCCATCGCCAACAAATGTTAATTTAAAATCTTCTAGTTCCCTTACTGCATTAAGTAAAAGCTCTTGGTTTTTACGTTCAATTAAAGATCCAACTGATATAATTTGGTATGGCACATAATTTTTTGAATTTGTAAGTCTATCCGCTGCTTGTGTTTCAAAATCTGTAAAATACCCCCACTCTATAATTTGTTCTTTTTTAAAACCAGCTTTATTCCACCATTTTTCCGCAATACTTCCTGTTGCTAATAAAAGGTCAATGCTTTTCCTCCACTTTAAAGCCCAAATACTGTGGTTAATAAATCTTAGTAAAGATTTAATTCCTTGATCAGACCTACCAGACTCGACCATATTACATATCAGTAGGTCTTTTCTTCGAGTAGCTATTTTAAACGTCTCGAATGTTTTATGATAAGATTTTATCCCAGAAAATATATGTACACTCTCAGACTTTGCATTAGCAATAATGCTAGCTCTTTCAAATAATGAAGGTTTTGTGAAACACTTGCATTCACCTATATCAGGTTCTGGCCATCCCATTTTTAACCTTTCGTCTGACAGCTCATTTTCGTATATGACACTTACTTTAATGCCCTTTCTTTTTGTTAATTCCTTTATTAGTGGAGCTTGATGAATACTAGGGCAATTCAGCCAGAAATAAATTTCATGTTGTTTCATAGTTATCAATGCTCATCGTTATCAATGCTCATCAGATTTCCAAATATAAACCACCATACAGACGATAATTGAAACGATCCTATTAGCATACCGGGCTCACTAAAAGTAATTATAAAGCCGGTAATAATTATCAATGACATTAAAAGTTTAAGCTTTTTTATCTCTGACAACATGTCGCTTTGATTTATATCGTCGCATAAATAGAAAACATTTCTAACAGATTTAAAAACCATCCGCAAAACAAAAACAAACAATAGTAGCGAGAAAATCATACCATATTCGCCTCCTAGTCTTAGCCAAAGATTATGACCTGATGTGCGGGCATTATCACGAAACCCCCCATCACTATTCCCCCATCCAAAAAAGGGTTTAATTATTATATGATTTATCGCGGTTTTATTTAGTGATACTCTTCCGGCTGTTATTTCGTCTACATTTTCAATTTCAGTAATATTTCCGGTAACTCTATCTATTCTGAGATGATCCTGATAAACATTTGCAAAATAATATATCGGTACAATCAAAATCATCAATGATAGAAGAAGCTTTAGATAATTTCTTCTATAGTAAATCACCAAAAAAAACAGCATTGTGAACAATGATGCAAGTAGTCCAGTACGCCCACCTGTTAAGAACATACTTGTATAAATAGTAACAATGAATACTACTGTTACTATCAACCGTATATTATTAAACCCATTTTCAGATTTCCTTAGTAACAAAAACGGTAAAAAAATTAACAATGCAAGACCGTTTGACCATCCCGTACGCAGACCTCCGAAACCTGCGTCCTTTATACTAACGTCATATGGGGATAGTATATTCCCATGAAATGAGACATAATACAAATAAATAATACTTATGGCTCCTATGACCATTAGTGCAATCTTAAATATTTTTTTAAGATGATCTTCATATTTAGCAAAATTATACCCCGCATACAACATAACAATTGGGTATAGCATATCTACTAAACCGTTAAAATTTGAAGTATTAATAGATACTAGAACTGAAACAGTATAAGCAAAAAATATAAACAATAGTCCAGTATAGCCATGTAATCCAGCAGGGAAACTTTGATATTTACTAGTGATTATGAATGTTATTACGGCAGCGAATACTAAGGTTGTTTTAAAAACCAAGAATAGTGTATGGTCAAGAAATGGCAACCAAAATACTGGAGATAACCCGAAGTATAAGCCAAACAGAGTGGTCGGTATACTTAATACTTTCATCTACTTTGCAGTTTATTAACTAAAGGTACATTCCCAAAGTCTGGTCTTGTATTTTTATCTCTATAATAACTTTCGACTGATTTTTTGACTTTTTCGTGTTGCCTTCTACCTGACAAAACCCCTTTTAACATATACCAAGGGTATATTAAAGGTGCATTAATCAATCCGTTTTTTATAGCCGATTTAATGTGACTTGTTGTATATCTTAATGAAAAAGGTAAAGCATTTCTAAAAGTAAAATGCTTATGGTGTATCCTACAATAGTTATATACTCGTTTTTTTCGCCTATCACTATTCTGGACACCTACTCTCGTAAAATTATTATGAATTGCTTTTGCGATATGTAAATATGCCACTCCAAAACCATTTTCCCTTAGTCTTATTGAATAGTCAATCTCTTCTCCTCCAAAAGTACACTCAGGGTCAATATCACCAGTCACCTTGAGAGCCTCATATCTCACTAAGTGGCAAGCACCATGATAATTACCTACTTCTTTGGTTTCATCACCGTGTTCATTTTGCTGAAATGCTGTTGATTTATGTATTACTCTTGGTGAAACTACACCTATTTGTAGATTTGATTCTAGATACCCGACCAACTTCTCAACTTCATTCTTACTTATGTGTGTATCATCATCTAAATGTAATATATATTTAGACTTCAACTTTCTTCTTCCAGTATTTCTTCCTTCAGCAACTCCCAAATTGGTATCGTTCAATATTACATCTAAGTTTTCTGATTCAGCTTTCTTTGTCTTAAGATAATTTACAGTACCATCTGAGGAATTGTTATCTACGACACAAATCTGATTTTTCGGAAATGCCTTTAATAAATATTCTAAGTTTTCTTTCAGATCGTCAAGTCTGTTATATGACAGTATCAGTATTGAGAGAGTATCCCTATCCATTGTTCAGATATTCGCTTATAGTTTTTGCCTGCTCTTTTATATGTTCTGAGGCATCCACTTTTAGGATCCTTACCCCTTGTTTTTCAAGATATTCACACACATACTCCATGTTTTGCATAACATTCTTATTGTAATTATTAAATTTTTCAAGCGTATCTGTATGACGATGAATAATCATTTTTCTGTGCCTTTTATTAACGCGCTCATAATGCGTTTTGCAATCCAGGTATAACATCACAACAACTGAATAATCGCCATGAGTATCTATATACTTCTCCAGTTCATCATTACAAGTAGATTTATAGAATAAGTGCATAATTCTACTTAACATACCCTCGTCATATACCACAAATTTATCCGTATTATTTTCCAAGATTGTTTGCAATACATTAATTGTATTCAGACAATGCCTCGCAACTTCAAATCTAAAATCTTGTCCAGTTTCTTCATCATGAGAATTGTTATCAATTATTTGCCATAGTTCACTTTTAGCTTCTTCGCGACTTTCAAAATATCTTAGAAATGCATCCTCAAATGGTATCAATTGAGGTATGTTTATTAGATTTTTGTATAATGAGCGAACAAGCTCTGTCAGGCCCTTTTTGCTTTCAACATGATTGGATAATACACGGCTATATACAACCCAGTTATCACTTTTTTTATTAATAGTATCAAGACACCTTATGAGTGAACTCTTACCTATTCCAGGCGGTCCAAATATTTCTGCTATTTTTGCCACAAATAATAAAGTGTGATAAAATTTTGCCCACCTTTAAACCAATGCAGGATGTAGTTTAGTACTACAAATATTGTTCCATAGAACATTACTGTCAAAATAATTACAAAAATATTATAATTTACGCTTTTAATTACTGGGTCAGCAAATGGATTAATTAAAATAAATATAACTAACCATACTAATCCTGAAAAATGACACTTACATATTTCCAAAATACTTTTATCCAGCACTTTTTTTACATAAAGTAATAGCATCATATAATGCCCGAAATTAGCTATCACTACGCCAACTACCATTTCATTTATTCCAAGTAAAGCCCCTTGGTATGCGAATAAAACAACACTGACCATGTAAACAGTCTGAATTACTGCACGCTGGTAAACCAATCCCATAGATTTAATTACGGCATCATTAACCTTATAAGACATCTTAGCTATTATGACGACGGATAAAAATTTTAGCAGAATAACAACGTCTCCCCACTGATCACCCAACACCAGGTTAACTATGCTTTCAGAAAGAGTGAATATTAGAGTAGAAATAAAACAAGACGCAAAAAAAGTTAGAGACAATACTCTAACAAACCCGGAACTGACTTTCTCAATCCTTCCTGATCTTAAAGAAAAAGCGGGGAAAAGTATTTTTTCTATGTTTCCTGCAATCAATCCTACTGGTTTTACCATTAAAGCAAATGCTCTACTGTAGAACCCCAAAATTTCAGCTCCAAACATTCTCCCCGTAATTATATTATCACCTTGTGAAGCAAAATAATTTGAAATTTTACCTATTGTAAACCCTCCTCCAAAGTAAATCAACTCGTTGAATTCATTTTTGCTATACACAGGTATCAGCGAGATGGGTTGTAGCAAATAAATCAATATAGCTTTGATTATCACTTGGATGATGATACCCACAATTAAAGCCCAAAGCCCAAACCCTAAAAAGGCTAACAGTACTGATGTAAAACCATAGCCTACAGTAAATGAAATCAAGTGTACCGTAGCATATTCTTTCATCTGCAGCTTTCTTTGAAGCATTGACTCGGAAACAACTACAAAACTTTCAATCACAAAAATAATTGATACCACTTTTAGTGCGAATGACAATCGTGGCATTGAAAAAAATTCTGCTACACACTCAGAAGAGAAAAAAACGACTAAACCAAAAAAACACCCAAGAATAAGTGATATTGTAAATGCTGTTCTTACATGTAGATTCGTAAGATTTTTTAATTGAACTATGGAGGGGCCAACCCCCATTTGACTCATTAAATTTGCAAGTCCAACGACAACGATAACAGCTTGCATTACACCAAAGTCTTCTGGTGTTATTAATCGGGCCAAAATTGCTAGTATCCCAATTTGGATAATAGCATGCACACCGCTAGTGGAGCTAAGCCATATAAATCCTTGAAATGTTTTTTTGGTTAACCCTTCTTTCATCTACGGATCAAGTCAGTTTTACTCACACAGCTTCGCCTTCGTGAGTCCCATTATCAACTCGCGCGGGCTGGCTCAGTATTAAGCAGAATGTGGCTCAAACGGCTTAATTGAGCGGAAATAAATTTTCGTCTATAGCCTTCAATATTACGGCTATTCTGAGAGTATGCCAATTTTAAGACACTTTTTTTAC
>PXBV01000324.1 GCA_003565575.1 Psychroflexus sp.
CTGTCTTTAATTGTCGTTTTTCTTTACGGAAGTTTAGTTTGGGGAACAATGCCTGGAGAACCAGGGATTTCTTGGGAAGGTCATCTTTCAGGTTTTGTGGTTGGACTTTTGTTTAGTTTTATATGGAAATCAACCCACTTTTCTAGATTACCTATCTTGAACGCTCCAAAACCTTCAACAGAAAAAGAAGATGAATTTTTAAAACAGTTTGATGAAGACGGCAATTTTAGACCTTTAGATCCAGAAGAGGAGGACGCAAATCAATTTACCCAAAACTCTACGCTAGATGATTTCACGTATTTTAATGATAGGAATAGAAACCAATAGGTGTTAAGGCTTTAGTCTCTGCCTTACGGTTTCATAAAGCACAACCCCACAAGCTACCGAAACGTTGAGGGATTCAATTTCTCCTAGCAAAGGAAGTTTTCCTTTTTGGTCTACCATTTTTAGGATACTTTGTTGGATGCCGTCCCCTTCGCCTCCCATAATTAGAGCAGTAGGCTGGCTAAGGTTTAAGTCAAAAATGGAGTGTTCAGTTTTTTCAGTGACTGCAACCAACTGAATTCCAGAAGATTTTAAATAGAAAATGGCATCTTTAAGATGATCTACTTTACAGATGGAAATATTAAAAGCCGCTCCAGCAGATGTTTTGATGGTTTCGTTATTCACTTGTGCACTACCGTTTTTAGGGAGTATGACAGCATCTACCCCTGTACATTCTGCAGTTCTTAAAATAGCTCCTAGGTTTCTCACGTCTGTAATCCCGTCTAGTAGTAGAAACAGTGGCGACTCTTTGCTGACTAATACAGCCTCTACAGTTGACTCGAAATCTTGATAAGCAATTTGAGAGGAAAATGCTACAACTCCTTGGTGATTCACATTTTCAAATTTTTTAAATTTTTGAATAGGCACGTAAGAAACTTTTACAGTTTGTTGTTTAGCCAAGCCTTCAACTTCCTTCAGTTTGGGGTTGTCAGACCCTTTAAGCAAATTGATTTTTTCAATATCTTTATTTTGCTTCAAGGCTTCTAATACGCTGTGTATGCCATAAATAATGTGAGAATCTTCCATGAATTACAAGTTTTATAAGTTGCAAAATTAGAGTAATAGTTTTGCTTATCCTATTATAAGCTTAGTATAATTAGGTTTCCAATTGGTTATCGCTTCAAAAAAATGAAGTAAAACTGATGTGGATTTTTGAATTTCCTAACCTTGTCTCTTCCGTTTCAGAGATGGAGTTTGCTAGAATTAATTTGAATATCCCGGCTTTAGACTGGAGGCCTAAGCCAACTCCATAGCCTAAGATATTTTCATTAATACCATCAAGCTTATTTTGATAATTGCCAATATCTAAAACCGAATTCGCAAATAGATTAGCGTCAAGTATATATCTGTATTCAGTTTGAAGCACGGCAAATCTGTTAGCAATCAAGACATTTTCTGCAAAACCTCTAATAGAATTTACACCACCAAATCTAAAAAGTTCATTATTCACATAACTATCAGAAATTAAAATTTGACTTTTTAGATTTAAAAAAATCTTGTTCCTGGCATTTAAAACAAGCTGATGTTGTCCGTTGAGGTCTAGCTTGTACTGTTCTGATGCAATAAGTGCATCACGCTTACCTAATGAGACCTTTAAATTCAAAAAGCTGTCTTCATTAAATCCTTGCCTTGAGTTTAATTTTAAGTAATTAAAGCCTAAACTGTAAAAGGTAGAATTAAAGTCAACCACTTCATTGCTTAAGCTGTTGTTTTCATTCTCAAGATTGGTAGAGTTTGTAAATTCTACTCCTCCAGAAAAATTGATTTTCTCATTGAGTTGATAATTTATATCTAGAAGTTGTGAGCTATTAGAAAATAAAGAATCTCTTCTGAAAATCCTAAGTCCAGCTTCCAGGCTTATGGGTGATTTAAATAAAAAGGGGAGCCTGGCTTTTCCTTCAAAAGTTTGTTGACCTATACCGTCATTTTTGTAAATAACGCTGAGTCTTTCACCAAAATTCAAGTTGTTAAGCAGGACCATATTAAAATAACCATTAAGCTGAAAACCGCTTTCTTCGGTATTACCAAAACCTAAAAACCCGTCAAAACTGTTGGCGTTTATTTTTTCTAAGTATAGAAACAGTTCTGTAGAATCTTTTTTGAATAATACTTCAGTTGGTTTTGTAATGCTTATAAATGGAATATTGCCGAGTTGCTCTGTTTTTTGCTGAACTTGTTCCTCAACAAACATATCTCCTAATTTTAAGTTAGAAAATCTACGGATAAAAGTTGGCGAGAGCTCTGTGTATCCCCTTGTATGTAATTTATCTATAGTTCTTTTAAGGCCCGTTTCAAGGTTTAATGTAGCTTTAATTTGATGCTCATCTGTAGTGGAAATATCACTTAAATAGGCTTTGCCAAAACTAGAGCCTTGGCGTCTAAGATTCTCAATAACCGATGTCAAAAAACGTTCTACATCCTTATAATCGATTATAAATTTGTTATCAGATACTTGTATAGATTTTGGAAGATAAGAAGCGTGTTCTTCTGCTATAGAAATTTGCACAGTCTCTATGTTTTGATGTAAACGTAGAGTTGCAATAAGCGCATTTTCTTTATAAGTAGTTTCTAAGTTCAAAAAAGGATAAGAAGTTTTTTTTAAGCTATCCACTTTAGAATTCATCAAACGTTCTGCGTCATCAAAAGATTGGGTTTTGAATTTATTTTTTGTAGAACTGGAATCTGAAATGAATTCTAAATGTAAGGAAACATTCTGTGAGAAGAGCATTTGACCAATACTTAATGCTAAGGCCACTAAACTATATTTTCCAAACATAAAAAAGGTGTCGTCTATATTTATAAGGCCAGCTTAAAGCTTTCAACGGATGAAATTCTACAATATTGTAAGCCGTTAACAATCAAGCTAAGGTTCTTATCTATAATATTTTTGTTAGCTTCTGAAAATTAATCAATTAAAATTTGTTATTTAAATTTATATATCTACATTTGCAAACCTTAAAAATAATAGATTTTTTAAAACAATTCAAGTAAAACTATGCCAACAATTTCACAGTTAGTAAGAAAAGGAAGACGCAAGATCACTAAGAAGAGCAAATCGGCGGCTTTAGATTCTTGTCCTCAAAGACGTGGAGTTTGTACGCGAGTTTACACCACTACCCCAAAGAAGCCTAACTCAGCAATGCGTAAAGTAGCGCGTGTAAGGTTAACTAATGGTAAGGAAGTAAACGCTTACATTCCAGGTGAAGGACACAATCTACAAGAGCATTCGATAGTATTAGTAAGAGGCGGGAGAGTTAAAGATTTGCCTGGTGTAAGGTATCATATTGTTCGTGGTGCTTTAGATACAGCAGGAGTAGAAGGTCGCTTGCAGCGGAGATCCAAGTATGGAGCTAAAAGACCTAAAAAATAATTAGAGTTAAAGTAAAGACATGAGAAAAAGACAGGCAAAAAAACGTCCAATACTTCCAGATCCAAAGTTTAATGACCAACTTGTTACAAGGTTCGTCAATATGATGATGTGGGATGGAAAGAAATCAATCGCTTTCAAGATTTTTTATGATGCTATGGACATTATAGAAGAAAAAAAGCAAGATGATGAGAAAACAGCATTAGAAATCTGGAAAGAAGGTTTATCTAATGTGATGCCTCACGTTGAAGTTAGAAGTAGACGAGTAGGAGGGGCTACATTTCAAATTCCTTCTCAAATTCGTCCAGATAGAAAAATATCAATTGCAATGAAGTGGTTGATCAGCTTTTCTAGAAAAAGAAACGAAAAAACAATGGCTGCTAAATTAGCTGCAGAATCTATGGCTGCTGCTAAGGAAGAAGGTGCAGCTGTTAAGAAAAGAATAGATACGCACAAGATGGCAGAAGCCAACAAAGCATTTTCACATTTTAGATTCTAAACCATGGCACAAAGAGATTTAAAATACACTAGAAATATAGGAATTGCAGCTCATATTGATGCGGGTAAGACCACTACAACCGAGCGTATTCTTTATTATACTGGTATTAGTCACAAAATAGGAGAAGTTCATGATGGCGCAGCCACTATGGACTGGATGGAGCAAGAGCAAGAAAGAGGTATTACCATTACTTCTGCTGCAACACATTGTACTTGGCCTTATAGAGATCATGAATATATTGTGAACATTATTGATACTCCAGGACACGTTGACTTTACAGTTGAGGTAGAGCGTTCTTTAAGAGTTCTTGATGGTGTGGTTGCCTTGTTTAGTGCAGTTGACGGTGTTGAGCCTCAATCTGAAACCGTTTGGAGACAAGCAGATAAATATAAAGTTCCTCGTCTTGGTTTTGTAAACAAAATGGATAGACAAGGTGCTAATTTTTTCAATGTTTGTAACCAAGTAAGAGAAATGTTGGGTGGAAACCCAGTCCCTCTTCAGGTGCCTATTGGTGATGAAATTGACTTCAAAGGTGTTGTGGATTTGATTTCTAAAAAAGCAATCATCTGGAATGAAGAAGATATGGGAATGACGTATGAAGAAATTGATATTCCTGCAGAACTTGAAGAAGAAGTACAAAAATATAGAGCAGAGCTCGTAGAAGCTGTTGCTGAATATGATGAAGAACTAATGGAAAAATTCTTCGAAGACGAAGACTCCATTACAGAAGATGAAATCATTGCTGCTTTGCGTGCTGCAACTATTGATATGTCTATCATACCAATGATGTGTGGTTCTGCATTCAAGAATAAAGGAGTTCAAGCAATGCTTGATGCCGTTATGAGATATTTGCCGTCACCAGTAGATGTTGAGGCGATTGAAGGTGAAAACCCACAGACTGGAAAAGTTGAAACAAGAAAGCCTCACGTAGATTCCCCTTTTTCTGCTTTAGCATTCAAAATTGCCACAGATCCATTCGTTGGTCGTTTAGCATTCTTTAGATCTTACTCTGGTAGGCTAGAAGCAGGTTCTTATGTGTTGAATAACCGTTCTGGAAAAAAAGAACGCATCTCTAGAATGTATCAAATGCATTCCAATAAACAAGAGCCTATTGATTTTATAGAAGCTGGAGATATTGGTGCTGCCGTTGGTTTTAAAGACATTAAAACCGGAGATACACTTACAGATTTAGACCACCCTATCGTTTTAGAATCTATGACTTTTCCAGAGCCAGTTATCGGTATAGCTGTAGAACCTAAAACTAAAGCTGATGTTGAGAAATTAGGTGTTGCTTTGGGTAAATTGGCTGAAGAAGATCCTACTTTCCAAGTGAAAACTGATGAAGCTTCTGGTCAAACCATTATTTCTGGAATGGGTGAGTTGCACATTGAAATCTTAGTAGATCGTTTAAAACGTGAATTTAAGGTAGAAGTAAATGAAGGAGAACCACAAGTTGAATACAAAGAAGCAGTAACACGAGCTGCAGATCATAGAGAAGTTTATAAAAAACAATCTGGAGGTAGAGGTAAGTTTGCTGATATAGTTTTTGAAATGGGACCAGTTGATGATGACTTTGAAGGTCCTGGATTACAATTTGTTGATCAAATTAAAGGAGGTAGAGTTCCAAAAGAATTTATACCATCTGTTGAAAAAGGTTTCCAAGAAGCCATGAAAAATGGACCTTTAGCTGGATTTAGAATGGATACTTTAAAAGTGACTTTAAAAGATGGTTCTTTCCACCCTGTGGATTCAGATCAATTATCTTTTGAGCTTGCTGCTAAAATGGGTTTCAAATCTGCCGCCAAAAGTGCTGGTGCAATTGTACTTGAACCAATAATGAAAGTTGAAGTTGTTACTCCAGAAGAAAATATGGGTGACATCGTAGGAGATTTAAACAGAAGAAGAGGCCAGGTCAATAATATGTCTGATCGTTCTGGAGCTAAGGTTATCAAAGCTGATGTTCCGCTTTCTGAAATGTTTGGTTATGTTACTACTCTTAGGACTTTGTCCTCTGGTAGAGCAACTTCTACAATGGAATTTTTAAGATTTGAAGAAACGCCTGCAAGTATTTCTGAAAAGGTAATCAAGAGTGCTAAAGGTTTAAACGAATAATTAGAACTTATCATGAGTCAAAAAATAAGAATTAAACTAAAATCATACGACTATAATTTGGTAGATAAGTCTGCTGAAAAAATAGTTAAAACTGTAAAGACTACAGGTGCAGTGGTAACTGGCCCTATTCCATTACCAACAAAGCGTAAAATATTTACAGTTTTAAGATCTCCTCACGTCAATAAAAAAGCTAGAGAGCAATTCCAATTAGATTCTTTTAAAAGGCTATTGGATATCTATAGTTCTTCATCTAAAACTATTGATGCTTTGATGAAGCTAGAGTTGCCAAGCGGAGTAGAAGTAGAGATAAAAGTTTAATACTCTATCATTAGGGGTTACATTATGTAATCCTCGTAGATTTAAATCCTAAGCTTTGCTTAGGGTAACATGTCCCGAGCAGTTGGCGAGGGAAAAACGGAGAAAAAAATACATTCAGGGCGAAGTGTTTTTTGTCCTGAATTTTTTTAATAAATAAGTAATAATCAAAAATCAATTATGTCTGGGTTAATAGGAAAAAAAATCGGCATGACTAGTCTCTACGACGAGAACGGGAAAAACATTCCTTGTACTGTTATAGAAGCTGGACCATGCGTAGTTACCCAAGTCAGAACCAAAGAGGTTGACGGGTATGAAGCGCTTCAACTTGGTTTCGATGACAAATCAGACAAAAATGCCACTAAAGCAGACCTTGGTCACTTTAAGAAAGCTGGTACTTCTGTCAAAAGAAAAGTCATGGAATTCCAAGGATTCAAAGAAGAGTATAAGTTAGGTGATCAGCTCACTGTAGACTTATTTAAAGAGAATGAATTTGTAGACGTGAGCGCTACATCTAAAGGAAAGGGATTCC
>PXBV01000356.1 GCA_003565575.1 Psychroflexus sp.
AAAAAAAAGTAAAAAGGTGGTAGTTTTAGAACTGCTGCCTTTTTTTATGCAAAGTTGGAAAGTAACACAGTAGAAAGTAATTCAGTATAAAGTTAAAAAGTTGAAAGTTGAAAGTGATTCAGTAGAAAGTTAAAAAGTAGAAAGTAATTCAGTATAAAGTTAAAAAGTAGAAAGTTAGAAAGTAAACTTTACAAACTTTATGAACTTTCAAACTTTACGAACTTGATAAACTTTTGAACTTTCAAACTTTACAAACTTTATGAACTTTCAAACTTTACGAACTTTATAAACTTTCGACTGATTTATTCTAGCCCCGATAGTAATGAAAAGCTCGGAGCGAGGAGGCTTTGCAAAACCAAGGTGCAAAAAGCGACCAACGGAAGCTCTTTTGCACCTTTGGGTTTTGCAAGCCAATGAGTGAGGACTTGTAATGGATAGCGGGAAATGGCTCCTTATCTAACCAATTTTAGGCTCGTGAAAACTAACTAATAATGAACGTAGCCAAGTTGAAACTTAACACTAAAGTGCAATTTCAACTTGATTTCTCAAAATATCCTCAAAAGTTTCTCTCTGTCTTATGAGGTGGGCTTTGCCTTTATGCCAAAGCACTTCTGGTGGTCTAAATCTTGAGTTGTAGTTGCTTGCCATGGAATAACAGTAAGCACCAGCATTTTTGAAGGCTAGAATGTCGCCTTCACTGATTTCTGAAATCATTTTGTTATTGGCAAAGGTATCGGTTTCACAAATATAGCCTACCACCGAGTAAAATCGCTTGTTGCGTTTGGGGTGAGAAATATTAATGATATCGTGGTTGGACCCGTAAAACATTGGTCGTATTAAGTGGTTAAAGCCTGAGTCAATTTGGGCAAAGACTGTAGAGGTGGTTTGTTTAACTACATTGACTTTGGCTAGGAAGAAACCGGCTTCACTGACCAAAAATTTTCCTGGCTCAAAGGCTAAGGTCAGATCTTTACCGTAAGATTTACAGAAATCGTTGAAGCGTTTGGTCAGTTTTGCGCCAAGTTCTTCTACATTTGTTTCTATGTCGTTATCGTGATAAGGGACTTTAAATCCGCTTCCAAAGTCTAAAAACTCAAGATTTTTGAATTGAGTTGCGGCGTCAAATAGAATTTCTGCAGCGTGCAGGAATACGCCAATATCTAAAATATCACTTCCGGTATGCATGTGGATGCCATTGATGGTCATAGAGGTATTTTCTACGATTCTTAAGACATGGGGGAGCTGATGTATAGAAATACCGAATTTTGAGTCGATATGCCCTACGGAAATGTTGGTATTGCCTCCAGCCATCACGTGTGGATTGATTCTAATGCAAACAGGGACTTGGGGATGTTTTGCTCCAAATTGTTCTAAAATCAATAAGTTATCAATATTGATTTGCACGCCAAGCTTTACGGCTTCTTCTAGCTCTTCCATAGAAACGCCGTTGGGGGTAAAGATAATTTTTCCTGGATCAAAACCAGCGGCTATACCGAGTTTGACCTCTTGTATAGAAACTGTATCTAATGCACTGCCTAATTGATTAAACAATCTGAGTATATTCAAATTGGACAATGCTTTTACCGCATAGTGAAGTCTCAGATGTTTGACCTTTTTAAAAGCCTCGGTTAAGCGTTTATACTGATTGGTAATCTTTTCTGAATCATAAACATAAACTGGGCTACCAAATTCTTGGGAAACTTTTAAAAGGTCTGCGTGTGTCATTAGTATTTAAATTTAAAGTATAAAAAATTGAACCGATTAAGATTTTAATTCGGCTAAAATAGTAAACAAAAATGAATATAGGATTAGAGTGTGCATTTAGATTTTAAAGTACACGCCTTAGTTGCTAATGCTTGTTTCTTATTAGCAAGTTGAGTGAAAAAAGCCTTTCTTAGATTGGCTTTGTAGGTTTTAAAAAGAAACCCGCAAAGTTTTGCGGGGGATAGTTGTTGATATATAAATTGTAATATAATCATAACTTTTAATTAGGCATTGTGGTATTTACTTTTCCAGATGGCTGAACTGAAATTCTTGCCTTTGGCAAAGGCGTAATAGATGGCTATACCGCCAACCCATTTGAACATAAAAATAAAAAGTAAAAAGAATTCTGCTGTAGAACCTTCTCCTTTGGAAAACATTCCTGATGGTACTAACAAGGTGAAAATGAGCGAAATTGCAAATAAAGCAAACATAAAATTCTCAAAATTCTTGTAAGGCCACATTAGAAGTTTACGGTATGGACTGATGTCGTTTCCCCATTTATGTACTAAATAATAATAGCCATTTCCTATGGGTGCAAATAAGAGGGGATCATCTGCATTTTCGAGTTTAAATAGCTTGGAGGGTGCCATAATTTTAAAGCCATCCAAGCTAGTTTCATGCTCTTGCTCGAGGTATTTAATTTTTGAAATAGCTTCATAAGGTAATTTTCCTTTAAAGTATTTTGAGTCTAAAAATCTTAGCCTGTAAGTCACACAGATTTTTTCTATTTGGCTAATGTGATAGATTTCACTGGATTTTAATTTTTCAAAATTGAAATCGTTTCTATCCGTTGAATTTCCTGATGCTACCTTATCTAAAATTTTGTGATTAGCATCGTCTACATTCTTCAGAATTTTATTAACCTTATTTAAAATAGCTTCGTTTGAAGTTACTTTAAATTTCTCTTTGTTTAATTGAGTCTTGAGGTTTGTTCTTTGAAGCATCATACATCTATTTCAACATTCTCCATAAAAGTAATATCAAAGTAAAACTCAACCAATAACAATCCAAAAATTTAACATGCATTAAGCATTTATTCAAGAAGCTTGAACACTTCATTTTTACAAAACAATCACACAAACCTTTATAAGTCAGTAAATAAGACTGTTTTTAGACAAAAATATATTCAAGTTTTAATGCTGAAAATAATGCGGTTTTGATAGCAAAATATGTTTACTTTTCTAGCCTAAATTTAGGTATCAACAATTTACAATCATCAAATCTTTTAAAATTTTATCTTAAACTAGCTCCAAAATTGGTTTCAAATTGGTGTTGTAGTTTTTGCATCACTTTATCTACTTGTTTGTCTGTAAGCGTTTTCTTGTTATCCATGAATTTAAAACGAAGTGCATAGCTTTTTTTGTCCTCTGGCAACTTATCTCCTTGGTATACATCAAATAAATCTACATCCTTTAAAATCTTCTTATCGGTCTGGAAGGCTAAATTTTTGAGGTCATCAAATTTTATGGCATGATCCAGAAGCAATGCAAAATCTCTTTGCACAGATGGATATTTTGGGATTTCACTTATTTTTAATTGTTTTTTGTGGATAGCATCTAGGACATGATCCCAGTGAATGTCTGCAAAAAGCACCTCTTGTTCAATATCAAAATGATGAAGTGTGGAGGTCTTCACTCTTCCAAAATCCACCAGTGATTGAGCATTCCATTTAGCAGTTAGGCCTTCAGCAATTAATTCATTTTGGACTGTTTGGTACTCCAAATTACTTAATCCTAATCGCTCAAAAATCAATTCTAAATAGGTTTTGAGTTGGAAAAAGCTAGTTACCTCTGTAGTTTGGGTCCAAGAATCTGCAGTTTTCTTGCCTGTCATAAACAAAGACAAATGTTTAAATTCTTTGTAATGTCCATCCAGTTTTTGATAGGTTTTACCAAATTCAAAAAACTTTAAATCTGCTTTTTTCCGATTTAAATTATAGCTTACAGATTCCAAACCAGAGAACAACATGGATTGTCTCATCACGCCTAAATCCTTGCTTAAAGCATTTAAAATATTGACATTGTGTTCTTCTTTAAGTTCTTCTGCTAAGTTTATGTACTCCTCAGAAGTTAAAGAATTGGACATGATCTCATAGAAGCCTTGTGAGACCAGTTGATCTGCAATTTTATTTTGGAGTTTGTAATCGTCATAAACGGTGGAGTTGGCAACGGAAACATTAAATTTACTGTCGGATTCAATATTATTAAATCCGTAAACTCTCAAAATTTCTTCAATAACATCTACCTCTCTTTGCACATCTACTCTATAGGCAGGAATGGTTAACCCCAAACCACTTTCTGAGACATTATTGACTCGAATATCTAGAGAGGTTAATATGGTTTTAATGACTCCAGTATCTATTTCTTGCCCTACTAATTGATTGATTTTATCAAAGGTAAGGAACACTTGAAAGTTCTCTATTTTTTTTGGGTAGAAGTCATCAATATCACTAGAAACTATACCTCCGGCAATTTCTTGAATTAAAATCACAGCGCGTTTAAGAGCAAATTCTGTGATGTGAGGATCTATACCTCTTTCAAACCTAAAAGAAGCATCGGTATTAAGCCCATGACGTTTTGCTGTTTTTCTGATGCTCACAGGATTGAAATAGGCACTTTCAAGAAAAATATTGGTTGTACTTTGAGTCACTCCAGACTCTGCTCCTCCAAAAACTCCTGCGATGCAAAGCGGCTTTTCTTCATCACATATCATCAAGTCTTCTGCATGCAATTCTCTTTCCAATCCATCTAATGTTGTAAATTTAGTGCCTTGCTCTAAGGTTTTTACAATAATTTTGTTGTTTTTTACCTTATCTAAGTCGAAGGCATGTAGAGGTTGTCCCAATTCATGCAGTACATAATTGGTGGCATCTACCACATTATTTTTTGGGTTAATACCTATAGCTTTGAGTCGGTTTTTAAGCCAATCTGGAGAGTCTTTTACTTCCAAACCAGAGATGCTTACTCCACAATATCTTGGAGCAAGTTCTGGGTTTTCAACTTTAATAGGCACGCGCAAGCTTCTGTTTTCTACATGGAAGCTACTCACTGAGGGCGTATCTAATGGGATGGTAATTTCATTTTGGATAAGTCCAGCTCTTAGATCTCTAGCAACTCCCCAATGGCTCATAGCGTCAGCACGATTGGGGGTAAGACCAATCTCGAAAACTTGATCGTTTTCAATTTCAAAAAGCTCATTCAAAGGTGTGCCTATCCTAACAGCTTGGTCCAGTACCATAATTCCATCGTGACTTTTGCCAAGTCCTATTTCATCTTCTGCACAAATCATCCCTTCACTCACCTCTCCTCTAATCTTTCCTTTTTTTATTTTCCAGGGTTGTCCTTTGTCATCATAAAGGGTAGTGCCTATTGTGGCTACAGGTACCTTTTGACCTTCTTCCACATTGGGAGCTCCACATACAATAGATAGTAACTTGTCTTTGCCAATATTAACTTTAGTTATTTTTAAACGATCCGCATTGGGATGAGCCTGGCAGGTCTCTACATATCCTACAACCACTCCTTCTAGACCTCCTTTTACAGACTCAAAAGTGGAAACTCCTTCTACCTCAAGTCCTAGATCTGTGAGCAAAACAGCAGTTTCTTCTGCAGTCCACTTTGTATTTAAAAATTGCTTTAACCAGTTGTATGAAATTTTCATAATTTATGTCTATAGAACCTGCAAATATATGAAACCCACCTTGCTCTTAAAATTTTTATTCCATTTAAATTGTGGTAAATTGTGCCAAAATTAAATTCAATGAAAAATATACTTACACTGGCTTTTTTGATTTGGTCAAGCGTTTTTTATGGTCAGATTAACACTAGGATTTATGATATTGTAGATGATGTTTCTGCTGAAAAATTAGAATATTACGTTCAATCGTTGGTTGATTTTGGAACTCGGAATACCTTTAGCGAAACCGAAAGCGACACTAGAGGTATAGGTGCTGCCAGACGCTGGATTAAAAAAGAGTTTGAAACTATTTCCAAGGATTGCAACAACTGTTTAGAGGTATTTTTTCATGGGGAAACCGTAACGCCAGAAGACGGGAGTAGAGTTCCTAAAACGGCTGAAGTTGTTAATGTAGTTGCCATTCAAAAAGGAAAAACATATCCAAACTCCTACATCATTATGAGTGGAGATATTGATTCTAGAGCCTCTGATACAGAAGATTTTGAGACCGATGCTCCGGGTGCCAACGATAATGCTACTGGCATGGCTGGAAGCATGGAAGCAGCTAGAGTACTTTCTCAATATGAATTTGACCACAGTATTGTTTACGTAGGCTTGAGCGGCGAGGAACAAGGTTTATTTGGTGGTCAATTTTTAGCTGAATACGCTAAAGAAAATAACTGGAACATTATTGGGATTATCAACAACGACATGATTGGTAATATTGAAGGACTTGATGGAGTGATAGACAACAGGACATTTAGAATTTTTAGCGAAGCCCATAACCCTACGGAAACCGATAGAGATCGAAGACTCAAACGCTTTTATGGTGGTGAAGTTGACGGTGTTTCTAGACAATTGGCTAGGTACGTGTATGAAACTACCAAAACCTATATGCCTGAGATGAACCCGATGATGATATACCGCTTAGACCGATTTGGACGGGGTGGTCACCACAGACCCTTTAATGATTTGGGGTATCCTGGCATAAGAATTATGGAAGCTCACGAAAATTACAATCAACAGCACCAAGACATTAGAGTTGAAGATGGCATTGCTTACGGAGACGTGATTGAGCATGTCAATTTTGATTACGTCAAGAAATTAACGGCGGTCAATGCTATTACTATGGCGAGTTTGGCTTGGGCACCTCCTGCTCCTACTGAAGTCGCGATTGGCGGCATTGTAGAACCCTCTGTGAGGCTGAAATGGGAACAAGAAAATCCAGAGGATGTAAAAGGCTACAAAATTTACTGGAGATCGACGACTTCACCAACCTGGGATCACTTCAGATATGTGGAAAACGTCAACGAAATTACTGTCGATGGCATTATCATCGATAATTTTTTCTTTGGTGTAGCGGCCGTTGGTAAAGACGGTCATGAAAGTGTGGTGGTCTTTCCTTCTAAAACTATGAG
>PXBV01000254.1 GCA_003565575.1 Psychroflexus sp.
CAGAGAGTCGAGTAACAATCGGGTTTTTAAAAACTTGTTCTGCTTCTAAATCTTGTATTACCTCCTCAGCTAATATTTGTTGATGTTCTGAATGGTAAAAAATTTCACTTCTGTACTGTTCACCAACATCGTAACCTTGCCTATTTAGAGTGGTAGGATCATGAGTTGAGAAAAAAACGTATAATAAGGTTTTATAATCTACAACCGAAGGGTCAAAACTCAACTGAATAGCTTCTGCGTGCCCTGTTCTCCCCATAACTACTTCTCTGTAAGGAGGATTTTTAATGTGACCTCCGGTAAAGCCAGACTTAACTTCTATCACTCCATTTAGTCTTTGAAAAACGGCTTCTGTACACCAAAAGCAACCGTTTGCAAATGTGGCTTTTTCAAAATTTCGTTCAGACATGTTTTGTATTTTGTTGAACAAATTTAATCAAATACTAAACAACTTATTTTCATTTAAGGAAATATTAGTAGGCATAGACTTTTTTTTAATTCAAATATTATTCTGACTTTTGAAATCCAATACGTTTTCATGATAAAAGCTAGTCATTTATACAAGCATTACGGAGAGTTGAAGGTGCTAAACAATATTAGTTTACACATTCAACGGCAAGAAATTATTTCTATAGTAGGGCCTTCTGGTGTAGGAAAAACCACTTTACTTCAAATTCTTGGAACTTTGGAGCAAGCAGATGTCCATACAGAGTCTTCTATAGAGATTGATGGTCAAGCCATACAGCATCTAAGTAAAAAAGCGCTAGCTAAATTTAGAAATGAAAATATTGGATTTATTTTTCAATTTCATCAACTGCTTCCAGAATTTACAGCTTTAGAAAACATTTGCATACCCGCCTTTATAAAAGGTACGGGGAAGGCAGAAGCAGAGCGCCGTGCTAAAGAATTACTAGGGTTTTTGGATTTAGGCCAAAGAACAAACCATAAACCCAATGAACTTAGTGGAGGTGAGCAACAACGAGTTGCTGTAGCAAGAGCCTTGGTTAATCAACCTAAAGTTATTTTTGCAGACGAACCTTCAGGAAATTTAGATTCAAGCTCTGCGGCAAAACTTCATCATCTGTTTTTAAGACTTAGAGATGAATTTAATCAAACCTTTGTCATCGTTACTCATAATGATGAGTTAGCCAATATGGCAGATCGAAAACTAGAGATGAAAGATGGCCAGTTTCTCTAAACTAAAATCCCTAAAGCCTTTTTTGGATGAAAAAGTTGAACTTTATAACCAGTTTAAATTTATAGCTACAGACCCTATTTCGATTCCACATAAATTTGACAAAAAGGAAGACATAGAAATCATTGGTTTTTTAATGGCGAGTATTGCTTGGGGTAACCGCAAAAGCATACTCAATAACGGCGAAAAACTTTGTCAAATTTTAGAAATGCAGCCCTATGATTTTGTTATTAACCACACAGAAAAGGATTTGGAGTCCTGTGGTAATTTTGTTCACAGAACGTTTAATGCTAACGACTTGAAGTATTTCATAAAAGCTCTTAAATTTATCTATCAAGAGCACAATGGTTTAGAGCATATTTTCAAAACTTACCAAACTTCTGAATCTTTACAACCAGCCATAACTAAATTTAAATCTATCTTCTTCCAGTTAACACATGAAAAAAGAACTCAAAAACACGTGAGTAATCCAGAAAAAGGTTCTGCAGCAAAACGCATCAATATGTATTTAAGATGGATGGTAAGGCAAGATCGAAACGGAGTAGATTTTGGAATTTGGAAAAGTATTTCGCCAACAGTTTTGTCTTGTCCACTGGATGTTCATTCTGGAAAAATTGCTAGAAAACTAGGGCTTTTAGACAGAAAACAAAACGACGCTAAAGCAGTAAGTGAACTGGATTATCATCTAAGACTCTTAGACCCAAACGATCCTGTTAAATATGATTTTGCCTTATTTGGATTGAGTGCATTTGAAAGTTTCTGAAGCTGGTCAAGAACGCCTAAATTTTGTATATTGCAATTTCTTAAATAATTCAACTAGCTTACACACAAGTAGATGAAAACCAATCCTAAAACTGAATCCCAAAGGCTAGAAGCATTAAGGTCTTTAGATATATTAGACACCTTACCAGAACAAGAATATGATCAAATCACAAGGTTGGTAGCTTCTATTTGTGACACACCTATCGCTTTGATCTCTTTACTTGATGAAGACAGGCAATGGTTCAAATCTAAAGTAGGTGTAGACCATTGCGAAACCGAAAAAAAATACTCATTCTGTAATTTTGCGATACACTCTGAAGAAGACATCATGGAAGTGTTTGATGCTAGAAAGGATACTCGTTTTAAAGAAAATCCATTGGTAAAAGGTGATGTAAATGTAGTGTTTTATGCTGGTATACCGCTAAGAGACAAAGATGGTTATGCCTTGGGCACCCTCTGCGTTATAGACCATCAACCTCGCACTTTATCTGATAAACAAAAAGAAGGTTTAAAATACTTAGCCAACCAAGTTATCAAGTTATTTGAGCTTCATTCTATCAACAAGGGCTTGAAACAAACACAAAAACAACTTCAAGAAAAAAATGCGCAATTAAGAAACTTTGCGGGGGTAGTTTCTCACGATATGAAAATGCCACTAGCCAACATGATTGTAACCATTGATGTGTTAAAGGCTAAATATAAAAATCAATTGGATAAAGTCGGCGTAGACTATCTCAACAATTTAAAAAATTCGTCTTTTCAACTTAGTGATTACATTTCTAATATCCTAACCCATTACGAAAGTGACACCATTACCAATAATGAGGAATCCTTAGAAATCTTTGATGTGCACACGTTAATAGAGGACATTGTAGAAATGCTGGATGTTGGTCCAGACTGCGAAATTACATTTCCAGAAGAAAGCATAGACATTTACACCAACCGGGTGGCGTTGGAGCAAATCTTTTTAAATCTAATTGGGAATAGTTTGAAATACAACGACAAGCCTAAGATAAAAATTGACATTGATTTCAAAAAAGAGCCTCACCTTTATAGGTTTTTTGTTAAAGATAATGGAATTGGTATCCCTAAGGATAAGCAAAAAGAAATATTCAATTTATTTACTACCGCTGCAGATAATGACAGAAAAGGGAACAAAGGAAATGGGATTGGACTTTCTACTGTTAAAAAAATGATACATAATATGGGAGGAAAAATTTCTGTAGAATCCATAGAAGGACAAGAAACGTCTTTTGAGTTTACCATTGAACGTACAAAAAAAGTATCTTAAAGATGATTTTTGAAAAACCAGACGTTCTCTATTTTCTTTTTTTACTTCTTATTCCTATTTTAATTCATCTATTTAAACTCCGAAAATACAAGACAACAAAGTTCAGTAACGTTGCCTTAATAGAAAAAATACAACTTCAATCTCGAAAAAGTTCAACCATAAAGAAGTGGTTGATTCTACTCTCTAGACTTTTGGGTTTGTTATTTTTAATATTCAGTTTTGCTAAGCCCATTCTCCCTAATTCAGATGAAGCTTTAAAAGAAAATGAAGTTGTAATTTATCTTGATAATTCGTTTTCCATGCAATTGCCAGGAAGCCAGATGTCTTTACTAGAAGAAGCCAAGCAAAGCTTATGGGAGCAGCTAGAGAATGAGCAGAGATTTACCTTGTTTACCAATACGGAGACCTGGAAAAACACCACCAAGCAAGATATTAAAAATGATTTTTTTTCGATTGCATTTAGTCCTGAGCAACTGACTTACAACAATTTAATACTTAAGGCAGAGTCCTTATTTCAAAATAATAATGCTCAGCCTAATTTTTTTATAATTAGCGATGGTCTTAATTTTAAAGAAAAAAAAATCCTAAACTCTCCAGTAAATTTCAACCTAAAATGGATTCAAAAGCAAGCTTCTTCTTTAGAAAACTTCAGTATTGTTTCTGCTAAGCTTGACAACACATCAAACAGTAAATTTCTAGATGTTTATTTAGAATCCAGTATCGCTGCCACTGAAGACATAACTGTTTCATTGCTTGAAGGCGAAGAGCTTATTGCAAAAAATAAGGCAAGTTTTGAAGGTACAACTTCTGCCCAAGTTCGCTTTGATGTCTCTAATCAAGACTTCTCTAAAGGAATTTTAAAAATTGAAGCCAATGGATTATCTTATGATAATACTTTATACTTCAATTTTAATGGAAACAAAACAATAAATGTGCTGTCGCTTCACTCAAAGACGAGGGCTTACACTTCTTTTTTAGCCTCTATTTACCAAAATGATTTGTTTACTTTTGAAGAACATCCCGTTGCAAATTTTGATTATTCAAAAATTTCCGATGTAGATCTTCTTATTTTAAATGAAATTGAAGCGACCAATCCAGTCCTTATCAATAGACTAAAAGAATTTAAAAACTCAGGGGGAAGTCTGGTTATAATACCTCATGAATCAACAACTACTGCCACCTTCAAAGCATTAGTAAACCTTCCTGGCATGTTTGAAGTTTCTAGTTTGAGTAAAAGAGAAATTACGTCTATCAATTTTGACCACCCATTGCTAACTAATGTGTTTTCTGAAAAGATTCAAAGTTTTGATTATCCTTCAGTTTCCAAATCTTTTAAACTTCACCCTAGTTTTAACCCGATTCTAAGCTTTAGCAATGCAGAGCCCTTTTTAGCAGAAAACAATAAATTATTTAGTTTTGCATCACCATTAAACCCCAGCGCTTCTAATTTTACCAATTCTCCATTGGTTGTTCCTGTTTTGTACAATATAGGAGTTCAAAGCAGTGCAGCACCACTATTATATTCTACAATTGGTCAAAATCTTCCTATTACTTTCAAGTCCAATTTAGGAAAAGATGAAGTGCTGAAATTAAGCAATGAAGATATTCAACTCATACCACAACAGAGAAAACTTGGCAATGCCATCGAAATCCAGACCCAACTTCAACCTAAAACTTCGGGACATTTTTCTTTAATGCATATGGATTCTACATGGGCAGAGTTAAGTTTCAATTACGATAGAAATGAAAGTAAATTTTACGTTGATGATAAGCTACAGGGCAACAACAGCTTTTCGTCTGTTGCTGAAGCATTCTCTAACTTTGCTGAAGAACAAAAAGTTGTTGAACTTTGGATGTGGATGCTTATTTTTGCAATTGGTTGTTTTATCCTTGAACTTTTAATTTTAAGATTTTTAAATTGACGCCTATGCCTTCCATACTCCTTAAATCTGCTAAAATTATAGACCAAGAAAGCCCGTTTCATCACCAAACTAAAGACATCTTAATTGAAAAGGGGAGTATCACCAGAATAGAAGATACAATTTCAACAGCAGACCAGGTTATAAATAGAACTAACCTACATGTTTCCAATGGTTTTTTTGATAGTTCTGTTTGCTTTGGAGAACCCGGTTTTGAAGAACGAGAAACGCTTTCCAATGGTGTAACTACAGCTAGACGCTCTGGCTTTACTAGTTTTCTTTTAAACCCAAACCTAAACCCTATAACCGACACCTCTTCTGCAGTAAAATTTCTTCAGCAACAAGTTGAAACGCAACTGATCAACATCAAACCACTTGGGGCGCTCACCAAAGGTTTTGACGGCAAAAACCTGGCAGAGCTCTATGACATGCAAATGGCTGGAGCTGTTGGGTTTTATGATTTCAAGAAACCAATTGCAGATGCAAACTTGTTTAAAATAGCATTACAATATGTCAAAAGTTTTGATGGTTTACTGTTCTCCTTCCCACAGGACAAATCTATAATAGGACATGCCCAAGTGAATGAAGATGAATTCACGACTTATATTGGATTGAAAGGCATGCCAAATTTAGGAGAAGAATTACAAATAGCTAGAGACCTTTACATTTTAGAATATACGGGAGGTAGGCTTCACATTCCTAATTTATCTACAAAAAATGCCGTAGCTTTGATAAAAGAAGCTAAAGCAAAAGGCCTTAAAGTTACATGTAGCGTCGCCTTGCCTCATTTGTTTTTTACGAGTGAAAAGCTGGAAAGCTTTGACAGCAAATATAAAATCCTTCCTCCATTACGAACTCAAGTAGACGTTGAAGCTTTGAAAGAAGCTGTGAAAGCAGGAATTATAGATATGGTGACTTGTGACCACGAACCCATGGATGAGGAGCATAAGCAATTAGAATTTGAAAACGCTAGTTTTGGCAGCCTAGGTTTAGAATCAGCATTTTCAGTTTTAAATACTTTATTTGATACCGAAAAAGCATTAGAATTACTAACGAAATCCAAAACTCATTTTGGGATTACTGCTTCAAAAATTGATATAAACCAACGTGCAGACTTAAGCTTATTTAATCCAAATTCAGAATACATATTTCAACAAGAGCACATTTTTTCTAAATCGAAAAATGCTATATTCTTGAGTGAACATTTAAAAGGAAAGGTTTTAGGAAGCATTTATAACGACTCATTCTATGAAAATTAAACAGGAAAGAAGTGGAAAAACTGCAGCCATAGTTGCCTATTTCACCATTTTTGGTAGCATTTTGGCGTTGTTTCTCAACTCCGATGAAAATAAACATAAGTTTGCTAGTTTTCACATAAGACAAGCATTAGGTATTAATTTATTACTGATTTTAATTGGTGTGATAGTGAGTGGAATGCCAGAAAGTATAAGTGATATACAAAGTTTAATGATTAGTTCTCCCTTATACCTAGCTTATTTTATCCTTTGGATTTATGGGTTTATTGGTGCTGTTTCTGGAAAAGAAAATAAAGTTCCATTAATTGGAAACTTGTGTCAAAAAATTTTTAAACAACTTACTTAATGATTACCAAATATTTATCTCTTACGCATCTTATAAGGCCTTCTAGCTTATCTG
>PXBV01000214.1 GCA_003565575.1 Psychroflexus sp.
AACTGAAAGCCTATATTTCTGTGAAAGACGGAAAATTCCAAACGGTAAGATTTCGGGATTGGCGTTGGTTTGACTTCTTATGGATGACTCATACTATGGACTACGAAGGGAGAGATAATTTTAACAATCTTGTTTTGAGAATCTTCTCTGCGCTTGGTCTTATCACTGTTTTAAGTGGATTTTTGTTGTGGTATACTTCTTCTAAAAGGATTCAAAATTTAAAGACAAAAAGTAAATCAAAATGAAATAGTAAAAAAAATTGAACTGATTTCCATTCTTGTGTGTTAATTTTATACTGATTAATAAAACTAAGTCTTTTGATGAAATTTATGTTTATAAATGATAAATTCTAGACTAAATCTTGAACCTGTAGATAGGGTAAAAACTATTTCTCCAGAAGATTTCCTAGAGAAATATGTCAAGCCTCAAAAGCCAGTAGTCATTGAACAACTTACGCATGAATGGCCAGCTTATGAACAATGGTCGCTTTCATATTTCAAAGAAATTGCTGGTGAAGTTGAAGTCCCTCTCTACGATAATAGACATGTGTCTGCAAAGAATAAAGTCAACCAGCCACACGCTAAAATGAAAATGAAAGATTATGTGGATTTACTTAAAACTAAGTCTACCAATTATCGAATCTTTCTCTTTAATTTGATGAATGAAGTCCCTGAGCTTCAGAAACATTACACGATGCCAAACCTTGGTCTGAAATTCTTAAAAAAGTTACCTTTTTTGTTTTTTGGCGCCGAGAACTCTACTGTTTTTATGCATTATGATATTGATTTTTCAAACATTCTACATTTTCATTTTGAAGGAAAAAAACGTTGCATCATCTATCCACCATCAGAAACTAAATTTCTTTATAAAGTACCTAATGCGTTAATCAGTTTAAACGAAATCAACTTCAATGACCCAGATTTAGAAAAATTCCCTGCCTTAACGCTAGCAAAAGGCTACGAGGCTTATCTGGAACACGGCGAAGCCTTGTATATGCCCGAAGGTTATTGGCACAGTATGACTTACCTCACGCCTGGTTTTTCTATGAGCCTGAGAACTTTACCAAGGGGTGCTAAAAATTTGAGCAAGGCTATTTATAATCTTACCATCATGAGAAGTTTCGAAAATATAATGCGAAAACTCAAAGGAGACGATTGGATAAATTATAAAAACAAATTAGCGTATCGTCAACAGCAAAAACGATTTCAAAAGGAATCACATAGGAAGTAAGTCATTAATGACGTCATAAATCAGTTTGGTTCCTAGCCTTTGTTGGCTTGATGTTGATAAAGCTTTTACCTTTTCTTGTAATCATTAGGTTCTTTGAGGGTTTTTAGTTTTTGTTCAGATAAATCTCTCAAGGTGATTATATCAATTTCAGACAAGCTAGCTTTCTTATCTATCCTCATCTTAAAAGCACTGAAAGCACAAACGGAATTTGGATGATTTCTTTGCAATGTAGTTGCATTTATACGATTAAATATTTTTGTCAAAATAGATTTTCAGGTTTGGCTTGATAAACCCTTTCAATAATATATTGAGTCACCACCAAAAAGAATACAGATGCTTCAATTTTGATAAACAGGGTATTTTTGCTGGGTTATCAAGGAATTCGTTAAATTGCCTTGTTTTAAAATTAATTTAGAATATTAATGATAATTAACAGCATATAAAAAGGTAAAAAATAATGAAGATGAGAAACCTAATTAATATTATAAATCAACAACAATCATTTATTAAGGATTATAGTATTCTTCTTTTTTTATATTTAATCTTTACAAATTTTGGGATAAGTCAGGGGTTTGGAGATTCACAAAACATAGATTCCTGGTATTTTCATTATGGTGATGTTCGCCTTGGGGGACGAGAAACCCTAGATCATAGTGAATGGGATAAAGTCACTATTCCACATGACTGGTCTGTAACTTTCCCAGCGAGTCCTGATTTGGCAAGTGCTACTGGGTATTTGCCTGGAGGAATTGCCTGGTACCGAACAGATTTAGAAATCCCTTCAACATCAAAAGGAAAAAGAGTATACCTGTATTTTGAGGGAATTTACAACAATAGTGAAGTCTTCATAAATGGAAAATGGTTAGGCATAAGACCTAATGGATATGTCTCTTTCATGTACGAAATCACTCCATATGTGAAGCATGAAGGAAAAAATGTAATTGCAGTAAGAGTGAATCATGAAGAGGATGCCGATTCCAGATGGTACACAGGTTCAGGAATTTACAGAGATGTAAAATTAGTTACGGCAGAACAGACCCATTTTGATTTATGGGGAATACATTATACAACAAGTATTAAAAATGATATTGCTAAAGTTGAGATCAGCAGCCAATTAACTAGTACTCTTAATTCAGGAAACTTTCAAGTAAAACATACATTAATTGATGCGTCTCAAGAACAAGTAGCCTCTTCAACTCATAAGGTGAACATTAATGAAAACGGAAAAGGGCTTTCTAAACAAACTCTAGAAATAAAAAACCCAAATCTATGGGATGTAGATAAGCCTTATTTATACCAATTGAAAAGTGAACTTTATGACAAAGGCCAAAAAATAGACTCCTCCACAACCTCAGTTGGAATCAGGTCTATTCACTTTGACGCTGATAAAGGCTTTGCGCTTAACAATAAGTGGATGAAAATTAAAGGCGTTTGCTTACATCATGATGCAGGCGTTTTGGGTTCGGCTGTACCTAAGTCTGTTTGGAGGGAACGTATTCTTAAACTAAAAGAAATAGGCGTTAATGGCATCCGTATGAGTCATAATCCACAAGCCACAGATGTGTATGATTTATGCGATGAGTTAGGCATGCTGGTTATGGACGAAGCTTTTGATGAATGGGAATATCCCAAAAAGAAATGGATTACAGGCTGGAATCATGGCACTCCTGGTTTTCAGGGCTATGCCAAATACTTTCGGGAATGGAGTAAACTAGATTTATCATCTATGGTAAAACGCGACAGAAATCATCCCTCTATTATCATGTGGAGTATTGGTAACGAGGTAGATTACCCCAACGACCCTTACAGCCACCCAATTTTGAGTGATGCCTCTATTAGTCAGAAGTTTGTAAAAGGCTACTTGAAAGACCAACCTCACGCAGATCGACTCGGGGATATTGCTAAAGAATTGGTTCCTATTGTAAAAGCATTAGACTCTAGTAGACCTGTAACTGCTGCCTTAGCTGGCGCTATTATGTCAAACGAAACTGACTACCCTGGTGCGCTAGATATTGTAGGATATAATTATACAGAGTACAAGTATGATGAAGACCATAAGACCTATCCTAGCAGAGTTTTATATGGAAGTGAAACGCGTCACGATATGAAAGCCTGGAAAGCAGTAAGAGACAAGGACTTTATTTTTGGACAGTTCATCTGGACGGGATTCGATTATCTAGGAGAAGCTCATCCTTGGCCGTCCAGAGGTTTTACCTCAGGAATGATTGATCTGGCCAATCACATCAAACCTAGAGGCTATTTTAGACAATCACTGTGGTCTGATGAGCCTATGGTGTATTTGGGGACTTATCCTAAAGAGGCTAATGAAGATAAACTATCTATAGATGCACCAAGTATTTGGAATTATAAAAAGGGTGAAAGCATCCGTGTGGTTGCCTATACCAATACAGATAAGGTAGAATTGTTTCTTAATGGTAAAAAAGTAGGGAAAACCCAAACTTATAATGACGAAACAGGTATTATGCATTGGGATATAGCTTATGAACCAGGCGCGCTTAAAGCTGTGGCTTACCAAGAGAATGAAGTAAAAGCTACAACAATATTAGAAACCTCTTACGAGCCTCAATCCTTACAATTATCTGTAAATCAATCCAATCTTAATTTCAAAAATGACGTTGCCATCATAGAAGTAAAAGCTGTAGACAAGAATGGGAATTTGGCTAATTTAGCAAGCAACGAAATTGTATGTTCTATATCTGGCGATGGAGAATTACTAGGTATTGAAAACGCTTCCAATAACGTCGCTGAAAATTATACTGATCATAAGCATAGGCTATTAAATGGAAAGGCCGTGATATATGTCCGTGCAACTGAAGATGAAGGCAACATTGAGCTAAGTGTAGCATCTCCATACTTATCAACAAAAAATTTAAATCTAGTAATTAGTAGTATATAGTATAAAAATCATCATGAATATCACTATTCAATTTATAAAAAACTCAATGCCACTATTTGTTTATTTCATATCTATATTTTTATCGGTTTCAGTTTACGCTCAAAATGCTACTCGCCCAAACATTGTTTGGATAATGTCTGAAGATAATTCTAAGCATTATTTAAACATGTATGAAAACGGTGGAGTAGAGACCCCTAATATTGAATCATTGGCAGAAAACGGATTGATTTTTAATCATGCATTTTCTAATAGTGCGGTGTGTAGCGCATCAAGATCTACGCTTATTTCAGGGGTTTATGGCACTAGACTTGCATCCCAATATCACCGTAAAATAACTAAGGTTAATATGCCTTCTGGCTTAAAAATGTGGCTAAATTACTTAAAGGATTCCGGTTACTTTGTAACCAATGATTCTAAGACAGATTTCAATATTAACACTTCCGATATGTGGTCAGGTTTCGAGGGATGGAAAAATGATTTCGGGTGGAGAGATAGAGGTTCAAATCAACCTTTTTTTCACTCCTATACTATTCACGATACTCATGAAAGTGAAATTCATTTTACAAATACAATAGAAAGTGTTCCTTTTGATACCGATACAATATTTGTAGAACCTAGATATCCAGATACGGAGTTGTTTAGATACACAGGAGCCTATTATCGAAAAAAACATATAGAGATGGATAATAAGGTAGGGGCTGTAATAGATGAACTAAAAGCCGATGGATTATATGATGATACTTTTATATTTTATTTTGGAGATCATGGTGGGGTTTTGCCAGGAAGTAAGGGCTATAATCATGAAACAGGCGTTCATATTCCATTAGTAGTACATATTCCAAAAAATTTCGAGTATATGGTAGATTTTACTCCTGATAGTCGTGTTGATGGTTTTGTTAGTTTTATAGATTTTGGTGTAACAGTACTAAATCTTGCAGGGGTTTCAATTCCTTCAGGGTTTGACGGTGAACCTTTCCTGGGACAAAATGTATCAGCTGAAGATATCAATGCCAAAGATGAAACATTTACCTATGCAGATCGATTAGATGAAAAATACGACTTTGTACGTTCAGTAAGAAAAGGAAAGTATAAATATACTAGAAATTATGAACCCTTCAATCAGCTTAGCCTTTGGAATGAATATAGATATAGACAGTTAGCTTTTCAGCAGTGGAGGAAATTATATTTCAAAGGAGAACTCAATGATGTACAGGCTAGCTTTTTTGAAGAAAAGCCGGTTGAAGCCTTGTATGATGTGGAAGCTGACCCCTATGAAACTAATAATCTAGCCGATAAGCCTGAATTTAATAGTGTTCTCGTTCAAATGAGGAATGTTCATTCAGATTACATAACGACTAACAATGATTTAAGTTTTTACCCTGAGTTCTATCTCATAAATAACGCTTTTCCAAATACAGCCGAGTTTGGAGTAAATAATCAAGTTAAGCTTCAACGTTTAAAAGATATAGCAGACCTGCAACTTCAAGATTATTCTTCTGCTGAAGCTTCTATCATTGAAGCTTTGGAGGCATCAGATCCTTGGGAACGTTATTGGGGTCTCATTGTATGTAGTAGTTTTGGCTCCGAAGCTTTAGGTATGAAGAGTAGAATTTCTGCCATAGCAGAATCTTCTGGAGAAACGAATTATAATAGAATGAGGGCACTTGAGTTTTTAGCGCTTACAAAATCTACCAACGATCCAGAATTGATTGCAGAAGCAATCACTAATAATATGTATAATGCAACTAGTGTCACTGAAGCTTTACTTTATCTTAATAGTATGGCCATGCTAAAAGGAAGAATGGATTATAAGTTTGAAATTAATAGTAATAACTTAAGTTCTAGCATTTCCCAAGATAATAAGGTTTCAGATCGATTGAAGTATTTATACACGGTTCAATGATGAGGTTACCAATATCATTAAGATTGGAAATTACGACGTTTTAGACGTGGATAGCGAAGAGATTGTTTGAGAAGGTGATCACGCGGGTAATGTTTTTGACGATCATGCTTTACAATTTGGCATACGAATTATGATACACAAGAAAACAGAAATCTCCCACACGAAATTATTTTCAGGTTGGATAGTTTATATATGGTTAATGGGTTCAGATATCTTCCAAGACAGGATAATAACCGTAATGGTAGAATACGCAGATATGAATTATACGTTTCAGATATCCTTAATGAAATAAAAAACAATGATAAATTAATTGCAACAGGAGCCTGGGATGACAATGAGATGCATAAAGATATTTTTTTCGATGAACCTATTAAAGCTGAGTTTTTTAGACTAGTTGCTCTTGAAGATTGGTCTGGTGGCAATTTCACTACTGCAGCTGAAATCCGCGTTTTTGGAAACGTTACTGATGAGCTGGGCGATACCTCTGTGACCCTCTCTGTAGATAGAAATGAATTAAAAAAAATTAAAATATATCCTAATCCTACTAAGGGTTACATGAATATTAATAATACAGAAAGTGGTAACCCTTTTGATGCTAGTGTATTTAACCTCATGGGGAAACTAATCAAAAAATTTTCAGTTAAAAACTCTTATAAATTGGATGTTTCTAATTTTAATAGTGGAATGTATTTTATTGTATTTAAAGATTCACATGGTAATCTTGTAGAAACTA
>PXBV01000344.1 GCA_003565575.1 Psychroflexus sp.
GCATTCCTTATGTCTGGAGGAAAGTAGTTATCTGTGGTGTATATTCTGTAGCTTTGTAAATTTTGAGAGTAGCTAGCAAACCCGTATCTAAAACCAACGTAAATTAGGTTTTGCATTCCAATCCAGTTGTCATAAACATTATAGTTGACTCCAAGCTTAATATAACTTCCACTAGATTCATTAATCAAGTTACCGTTATCAAAGACATGTGTTTCATTTCCCAATTCTCCAGCAATGTAGAGGTTTTCAGAGTATCTAAAGTCAGCGGCAATTTCTAAGCCTTGGTAATTTTCATCCCAAAAGCTTTGGCCTATCCTGCTTAAATCTAGACTTAGCGTAAGCCCGTATTTATCTTTGTAGAAGATGGAATCCCTAGCTTGTTCATACTGAACGCTTGCATTTTCTTGAGCAAAAGCGCTACCGAGTAAGAAAAGCGTACTAGTAAAACATAAACATATGCGGCTCAGACTCATTTACTATGGTGTTTTCTAAAACTTGAATGTTTCTTATCCAGTTTTCATTGGGGTTATTAGTGGGCTGTTGCCTTGCTCTGAAGTCTACAAAATTGACTTTAAAGCCACAAGCTCTGTTAACATAGATTTCTTCTGTGGCATATGAAAACCGTAAGGTGTCTATCAAGCCTCCTCCTTCTGCTAGTGAATTGAGCGTAAAAACATAACTGGTTTCAATAGCATTAGTCCTCAGTGGAACACTTATGCTTGAGCCAGAGCTGAATAAAATAGCAGTGTCATTTCCAACCTCTCTTATGCTTAAATTCCTTACATTCCTTGTATCGCTGGGGTTATTTACATCATAAAATTCTATAATAAGTCTTGGTGTTGTTACTGTGGATTCTGCACAAATATCATCACGCTCACAAGCGTAAAATAGAATACCCAGCAAAAGCAAACAGGTTATAGAATAGTATCTCTTTTTCATTCTTTTAGGCTTAAACTCACAACATTTTCAACATGATGGGTTTGTGGAAACATGTCTACAGCTTGACTTTTTTCTACTTCATAGGATTCACTCATAAGCTCAAGATCTCTTGCTTGGGTAGCAGAGTTGCAGCTTACATATACTATACGTTTTGGACGTATAGAAAGAATTTGCTCCACCACGTCTTTATGCATTCCTTCTCTTGGTGGGTCTGTAATGATCACGTCTGGTCTGCCATGTTTGGATATGAATGTACTTGTGAAAATCTTCTTCATATCACCAGTAAAAAAAGAGGTGTTGAAAATTCCGTTGAGCTGCGCATTTGCTTTTGCATCTTCTATTGCTTCTGGCACAGCTTCAATTCCAATAACACGCTTTGCTTTTTTTGAAACAAATTGCGCTATGGTTCCCGTACCTGTATACAGATCATAAACAAGCTCATCCCCAGTTAAGTTTGCAAAATTTCTTGTGATTTTATAGAGCTCATAAGCTTGGTCAGAATTGGTTTGATAAAAGGATTTTGCATTTATTTTAAATTTCAATCCTTCCATTTCTTCAAGAATGTAATCTCTTCCGTGATACTTTATGACGTCTTGATCATATATCGTGTCATTTCCTTTTTCGTTGATGACGTACTGTAACGAAGTTACATCAGGAAACTCCTTGAGGATATAATCCAGTAATAACTTCCGCTGGTTTTCATCTTCGCGAAAAAACTGAATCAAAATCATATATTCACCCGTAGAGCTTGTCCTTATCATTAAGGTTCTAAGTAGACCTTTCTTTTCTCTAGGGTTGAAAAATTCTAAATTGTGTTTTGTGGCAAATTCTCGTATTTTATTACGGATGGCGTTGCTTGGGTCTTCTTGCAAATGACATTTTTCTAGATTTAAGATTTTATCCCACATGCCTGGAATATGAAAGCCAAGAGCATTTTTATCTTTGATGTCTTGACCACTAGAGATTTCTGCTTCAGTCAACCATTTGCTACTACTAAAAGAGAATTCCATTTTATTTCTGTAGAAGTAAATACGCTCACTTCCAAGAATGGGTAAGGTTTCAGTAATCTCTACTTTGCCAATTCTTTTTAAATTTTCCAAAACTTCTTTCTCCTTATAATACAGCTGGTGGTCATAGGCCATGTGTTGCCACTTGCATCCTCCACAGACTCCAAAATGCTGGCATACGGGTTCAGTTCGCTTTGGGGAAAGTTTTATAAACTGAGTAGGCTTGGCTTGGTAGTAAGACTTTCTTTTTTTGTAAGTAGAAACGTCTACAACATCTCCAGGCACCACTTGGTCTATTATAAGTACACGTCCGTCACTTGCTCTGCCTATCCCTTTTCCTTTGCTACCCGCATCTATGACTTCTACATTCGTAAAGCCTAGTTTTGATTTTTTTCGTCTTGCCATGTCGCAAAAATAAAGCAATGTTTTTAATACAGCTTATGGAAACGTATTTCTTTTGTTCTGTAAATCAAAACTCGCTTTTTGCTTTAATTTTCTTTTTTTGTATTGAATCTCTTAAAAAATGAAAGGTTGAATTGACTTTAAAAAAAGTAAACAAGAACTACCCATAAGCAAACGAGTATTGGGCCTAATATACCAATTAATATACCCCCGTACCTGAAGTCTGATTGGTCCAAGTTCCCTGTGCTAAAAGCAATAGCATTAGGAGGTGTGGACACTGGGAGAAGTAAAGCACAAGATGCGCTTAAAGCAATAACGAATGGAACTATTTTTGGAGATTGGTCTGGAATCAATGCCATAAACGATATAGCAAGAGGTACCATTATGGTAGTGGTGGCCGTGTTACTCATTATATTAGAAAAAATGACAGTAATAAATGCAAATACAATGGCAAGTACATAAAAATTAAGGTCTTCTATAGCAATAAAAGTTATAAAGTAATCTGTAAGTCCTTGTTGTTGTACAGCCAGCCCTAAAGCAAGTCCACCAGCCACCAGCATTAAGGTGTCCCATGGAAGTTTTCTCATATCGTCTGCATCTAGTATTCCAAACATTGTAAATCCTACAATAGGAATTCCAGATACGGCAGATACTGGTATTCCAGTCCATTGAGATGTCAGCCAAAACAATAAACTTGTTAGGATAATAATCATAGTTACACGCACCTGCGTATTAGAAATACTTTCATCTATTTCTAATTTTGTTTTTTGTAGAAAGCTCAAATCTAATGATTTGCGTTTGATTCTATATTTTTTTTGCAAGGCAACCCAAAAGGTGAAAATGAGCACTACAGAAACAGGTATTCCCACTAGCATCCACTCAAGGAAACTAATTTTAATACCTACGCCTTCCAAAGCTCCCACAGCAATAGCATTGGGAGCAGACCCAATAATGGTACCCATCCCACCAATGGCAGCTGCAGTTGGTATTCCAATAAGAAGCGCTTTAGTAAGAGGAGCCTCCTTGCCAAGGCTAAGTGTTATAGGAGTAATACTTGCTATCATCATAGCTGTAGTAGCAGTGTTGCTCATAAGCATTGATAGAAAAGCAGTAATCAACATCAAGCCAAGAAGAATGTATTTTGGCTGTTCTCCTAATTTACCCACAATAACTTTTAACAAGCTTTGGTCTAAGGCTGTTTTTTTCATTGCTTCAGCAATAAAAAAACCTCCTAAAAATAGCCAAATGACGGAGTCTGACCAAGTCTGTAAATACTGATTTGCATTCTCTGTTTCTACATTACTCATCGTGAAAACCAGATATCCAATAATCAAGATGCCTACGGCAAAAGGGGGAATCGCTTCTGTAACCCATAGGCCTATAGCAAAAAGTAATATGAAAAGCACTGAAGATTGTGCTTCTGTAAAAGAAGAGTCTTTAATGAGGTAAGTTAAGCCAGAAGCAATTAGAAAACTAAGCACAAATTGAAGAGAACGGCTCTGCCACCTTAATTTTTCTGATAGCTGTTGGTTGATTTTATTTATAATTTTTTTGGAATACCTTCTGGAATCTTGATACATAGAGTCATTAAATTATGAATACTAAAATAAAATATAATACTTAGTTATGCGCAATATTTTCTTATCTTTCTACTGAATTATTTAAAACAATGATAAATAAGTAAAGTTGTTATAATTTTCAAATTTCTTTACGAAAAATTGAAAATGAGATAGTTAGATTTGCATTAAAATTAGAAATTAGTAAAAAACAAAACACATGAAAGTAGTAGAAGAGGAAAAAAAACACATGACAGTGGATGATGTGAAATCATCTCAACAAGCTATAGACCTGGAGGATAAATACGGAGCACATAATTACCACCCTTTACCTGCAGTTTTAAAGAAAGGAGAAGGCGTTTATGTTTGGGATGTTGAGGACAAAAAATATTTTGACTTTTTGTCTGCCTATTCTGCTGTGAATCAAGGTCACTGCCACCCAAGAATTGTTGATGCCATGCACAAACAATCTCAAAACATTTCTTTAACTTCTAGGGCTTTTCATAACAATGTGTTGGGTGTTTATGAAAAATACGCTACAGAGTATTTTGATTTTGACAAGTTATTACCTATGAATAGCGGTGCAGAAGCGGTTGAGACGGCCATCAAAATAAGTAGAAAATGGGCTTACGAAGTGAAAGGTATTCCAGAAACTGAAGCTCAAATCATAGTTTTTGAGAACAATTTCCATGGGAGAACTACCACCATTATCTCATTTAGTAACGATGAGGGTGCAAGAAAAAACTTTGGTCCGTACACGCCCGGTTTTATAAAAGTACCGTATAACGACCCCGAGGCACTAGAAAAAGTTTTGAAAGAAAATAAAAATATAGCTGGAGCTTTAATAGAACCTATACAAGGTGAAGCTGGTGTCTTTACACCTGCAGATGATTTTATCCCTCAAGTGAAAGCGCTTTGTAATGAACACAATGTTTTATTTATGGCAGATGAAATCCAAACTGGTATTGCTAGAACTGGAGCCTTACTTGCGGTTTGTGGTAAATGCAACTGCCAAGGGCATTGTGAAAGGCAAGACACCTATTCCAAACCGGATGTGCTTATCTTAGGAAAAGCTCTGTCTGGTGGAGCGTATCCAGTGTCCGCCGTGTTAGCAGATGATGAGGTTATGAATGTCATACAGCCAGGTCAGCATGGGTCCACTTTTGGCGGCAATCCAGTAGCAGCTGCAGTTGCTATGGAAGCTTTGGAAGTGGTACGAGATGAAAAATTAGCCCAAAATGCAAGACGTCTTGGGGAGCTTTTCAGAAGTGAATTAACCAAATTTATTGAAAATCACAATATTGTTACGTTGGTAAGAGGACGCGGATTGCTTAATGCTATTGTTATTAATGATACCGAAGACAGCTCTACAGCTTGGGATATTTGTGTGGCTCTAAAAGAGAATGGGCTTTTAGCTAAACCTACCCATGGAAATATTATTCGTTTTGCCCCACCTTTAGTTATCACAGAAGAGCAAATTATGGAATGTATCCATATTATTACTAATACTCTTAAAGAGTTTGATAAATAAGTAATAACTAGAATCTAAAATTCTGTAAAACCGTCTCATTTTTAAATTGAGACGGTTTTTGTGTTTAACATCAATTCTTTTAGTAAATGTGGTGTTATACTTTTTTTATTTTTGAGTTGTTGGCAATTTAGTCTACGAATTAAAATCAACAAATAACCTTCAACAACGGAAATCATCAAAAACAATCTTAAAATTGATTTAACTTATAGCTTGTTAGCTGTATTTGTATTAAACTTTTAGGAATGAGAAAAAGACAACATGAGTATTGAACTTGAGACATAAAAAAAGAATTTCGAGGTGGACTATTTAAAGATTGATGATATTCCACTTGTGTCTAATCACCTCAGTAAAAGCTTAAAAAGAGATTTTAACTCCAAAACATCAGTTGGCAACAAACTTACTTTTGAACTAAATCATGTCATGGCGGTGATTGATTCTGTTAATAATACAAACTATTCAATAAGTTTAACTATAACTGAGACTCCTTTAGGTACATTTTAGAATCTCGTTGTTGAGAAAGATTCAACAGGAACATTAAAAACAAGCGTTAGTATTAAGATTCGAAAGGGATTTAGATAGTTTAAAACAGTTTGTAGAGAGCAGTTATAAAATAGATAATTTTAAATGTGAAATTTATCTCAGTATACTGACTTTTTCGAATCAGGATCTTTTAATAAAACTACATCCTATTGGCCACCACCGTATGATGAATATGGTGGCCCTGTATATTTTAAAAGGTCTTTTGTATCTAGAAGTGTTGGTAGTACTGGAAGCTATGCAGGAAATGGTAGTAGGGGCATTATTGTAACCTACAAGCCTTGTTTTGTCACACAAGACATGCCTGGGGAGGTTGCACACATCCACACACAGGGAAACCCATTTCAATCAAGTTTTTTGGGCGTGACCCCCAAAGCATTGGGGGTCGGGCTGCCCGCTACAATTCCTCAGCCCATCCCCAAAGCCTTGGGGATGAGCTTGCGGGATTTCCACTCGCATCCCTCACGCAAGACTTCACGGTTTACATTTCAAATTTTATAGTTAAAAGATGAGTTAATAGCTTAAAATATATTGAGGCGATAATCTGCGTTTATCCCGTCCTATATTAAAATAAACGTGTATTTTTATGCTGATATAATGCGTTGCCCATAATGCTGAAAAAACCGAATAGTTATCGTAATGGTAACTTTTTTGATTATATTTGCATCAAAGAAATTTGAATTGAAAATATTTTCGAGAGGAACATTACGAGATTTTTGGGAAAAACACGGTGATTGTGAATTGCAACTTAAAACTTGGTATCGTGAAACCGAGAAATCAAATTGGAAAACGATTA
>PXBV01000187.1 GCA_003565575.1 Psychroflexus sp.
AAGTCACCTTAGAGCTTGTTGAAATTGGGATGGCAGGGCTTATCAACCAAGAAATAGTACTATCATCTCCAGAGTTAAAAGATCCAACCCTTGCAGAAATCCCTAAAGATTGGTTTTCATTGTTATCCACAAAAGCTTCCCAAGGTTGAGTTCCTGCCTCAACATAATTAGTCCATCCTGCAATGTTTACAGGTGAGTTTATGTTTTGGTCTTCAAAATCTACATTGATAAACTCATTAGCAGCTGGAGTAATGGCTAAGCCACAAGAAAACACGAGTGGGTCGCAACGCTCTCCAACCATATCTACATCTTCTGGAGTGTTGAGGTAAAAAGTGAAAAACTCGCCGAAGAAATCTCTTGTTAAAACACCTTTCATGGAGCCTGAGCCTGGTGGTAACCTTAAGGTTTTAAAATCTGCAAATGTACTGGTACTAAAAATCAACTGATTGCTTCCAGCACAACTTTCTAAAATTCTTTCTCCATCAAAACTATCTCCTGTCTCAGAGGCGTAGGTTGCGGTAGAGTTTTCAGAAAAATATTGCTTGGAAAATTGAACATCCACCAATTCAATGTAGGTGTTGACATCAGAGAAAGAAAGTTCAGATAAACGTCTTTGGGTAGGAATGATATCTGCTACTAAGGTATCTCTTATAATTCGTTCTTCTACAAAAACCTCTGGTATTCTTGCTATATTGATACCGTCTTCAATACCAAGTCTTGGCTCATTACCTTCTCTTTGGCCAACGGCAAGACCATTTAAACGAATATAAATTTTTCTTCCGAAGTCGTATTTAGTAAAAAGTGGGTTCACATCTATTTGCACGGCAACCCCAAAAGTTGGGTTTTCTGGTCGATCTTGGACGACAAGTTCTCTAAAGAAGTTCCCAGACTCATCATCTGAAACCACATAAGCTTCTACCACATCATTGGAGTCTTGAAAGGTAAAAGGACCATTATCGTTTTGAGCTAAAATACCCTCCAAAACTGATAGGCTAACGATGTTGCCTTCCACTTTTGGTGGAGTTTCTAAAAACTGAGGAGCATTAAAATCATCGTCTTCAACACATGATGCGAAAGATATGACAAGTCCTAGACAAAGGAGTAAAGTACTGTGTTTATAATTAAACATATTCATTTTCTTCATTTTTATATTTTAAAATCTTATGTATGCGCTTAAATAGTAAGTTGTTCCAAAACCGAAAAAGTAGCGATTACCAAACATTGGACCGTTTTCTCTTCCTAAATCCTCGGCACGGGTTCTTAAATTACTGGTTCTGGATTGTTCAAAACCTCCTGTGGTGTAGTTTTGATCTAAAACATTATTAATAACTGCAAAGAATCCAACAAAATAATTTCCAACTCTCCACGATTTACCACCTGTTATATTCACAAGCATATAATCATCAAAGCGTTCTTGTTTTAAAATTTGTTTTGCAAAGGCTTCATCGTAATCATTAAAAACAATTCCATCAGAATCTAAAACAAAGTTATCAGACCTGAGTAAACCACTTGGGCTTACATAGGTGTGAGAAAAGTGATTGGCTGTAACGCCAATGTTCCAATATTGCGGGTCTCTATACTCAAAGCCCAATTGAAATACACGCTCTGGTCCACCAGGAACTCTTACGTTTTTCATGTCTGCTTTGCCGTCACCAAATCTAAGTTTCATATCTGGAAAGTTCTGGCTAGTTAGGTACAAATCTGGATTACTATTGTAGACATAATGCCCTAAAGAGCCCGCTGCTTTAAGGTTCAATGTTGGTAAAACCTGAGCTTCAACTCCAAATTCTACACCATAATGCAATCGGTCTATCCCTGTCATGACCTCCTGTACAAACGCATTGTTTTGGTTATTGGTGGTTGGTAAACCTGTTAAACCTTCCGTATAATAAAAGCCAACGTTGGTTTCATCTTGAAATCCTGTGTAAAATCCTGTGATACGTCCACTTATAGTAGGTGACTTATAGATATAACTTAAGTCTGCAGATTGTATTTTCACCTCTGTTATACCTTCTACTATATCTCCATTTTGTCTAGCATTGCTATATGAATTCTGTATAGTTGGTGCATTTTGAAAGTAAGCTGCATTCAAAGTAAACACATTTCGTCCTGTGAGCCTGTAATTGGCTCCTGTCTTAAAAGCATAGGTTGTAAAATCTAATTCTTCTCCAGGTCCGAAAGAACGGTCACCTGGAAAAAATCCATTTTCATAAAATCCTGTCCTTTGATATTTAGTTTTTCCAAAACTAGCTCCTGTATAAACATCTAAACTTTTAAATTGAAATTGAGTCTGTGCAAAAGCATCATAAACTTCGGCATCTACTTTATAGTTGTATTTATAGCGTTCTCCTTCTTGTACAATTCTATTGGGATTACGTCTGTCAGCCTGAGCCAACTCGGAGCCCAAGCCTGTTATCAAAGAGCTCTCTTCTGCAAAAAAGTCTACGTCCAAGTAGCCTTGGCCACCTAAAAGGTCCTCCATTTGTGCAAAGTTTTCGCTTTCTAATTTTCTATAATTTACTCGACCATTCAAAGTAATATTATCTGCAATCTTATAGTTAATGATAGAATTAGCCATGAACTGTTTATCTTCAACCCGATCTGCTAGGAGGGCGTAAGTTGAGTTTCCACCGCGGTTCTGATTCAGAAAGTTGGCGAAGTAGATATCTTCCCACGGAAATTGTCCATCAGCCTGAAATTGCCGTTGTGCTAAAAATCCATTTTGATAATCTATTGGAGATAAGTTTGGGTTACGTAAAAAATAACTCGGAAAGTTTTGGTAGTAGATTGGGGACGGATTTCTAGCCCCTCCAAGGAAAGCTGCATCTCCGGTATTTGGGTCTTCAAAGAGTCTGGTTCCACCATTGTCTATACGCGTTGTAGAAAAGAATCCAAACTGATAACCAATATTGGTATTAATCGAAAGTTTTTCGTCTACTTCCCAATAGTGATTCAACATAAAAACTGGCTCTTCAGTCTTTCTGATTCTAGAATTTCTTTGCACTCCATTTAGCAAGCCCCAGTTAGGATTATATTCAATACCTTTTAAATCCACTGCTTCTTGAGTGACAGCTGTTCCCATACCTCGTCTATTGGGAGCATAAAACCCAGTAAAATTTAAACTATGTTTATTGTTAATTCGTTTTTCAACACTTATAGAAACGGAATTCGCATCGTACAACGTACCTTCTCTAAAACCTTCATCACCAAAGCGTCTAGATAATAGCATAGAATAAGACCACCCTCCGTCTAATAAACCAGAGTTGTAGCTTCCCATAACTCTGCCTTCATAACTTCTATTGGAGCTAGCATAAGAAACACGTCCGCCTTTTCTCATTTTAGAAGCTCTCATGATGATGTTGGACACCCCAGCTACATCGCCCATGGTGTATTCATTCGCTGTTGTTCCCATAGAAAAAACTCTGTTTCTTTGCACATCGTTCATTCCACCCCAGTTAGCCCAGTTGGGTCTTCCAGAAAACTGTTTATTGAGTTCTAAACCATTGATAAGCAATTTTCCATTGGCATTATCTAAACCTCTTGGATTAAAAAAAGCTGCACTAAAATCAAAGGCAGCTGCTCTTAAGTAAGTGTCTTGAGATGAAGCTAGAAGACCAGAAATATTAAAGGAGGATGCATCATCACCGTCAAGTTCATCTTCAGAAAGTGAGATGGTACCAATCTGGCGGTTTTCTTCTTTAATATCAAAGTCTAAAAACAGATTACCTAAGTCTAAAACCTCCGCTTCTTCAATAATAATTGGATATCTTTTTGGCTCATAATTATCTCTATTTAAACCTAAAATCTGGTTGCCAAGAGGTAGTTTTTCTGAACTAAAAGAAAATTTTCCTTGCGCATCTGTGTATACTTCTATTCCTGTTCCTTCAATAAAGACTAAAGTGCTTGGCAATGGTTCATCAGTTTCCATGTCTAAAACGGTTCCGATGACATCGGTTTGTGCACTTAGTATAGAACTGGCAAAAAATAAAACAGTGATGAATACTATATTTTTAAAAGTTAACTTCATGTGAAATGTTATCTTAATGTAAACTTAAAAGTGTTAAGGCATTGCAAATGTATTTAAATAATATATAAATGCTATTTTTGAATTTCAAAAAACTAAAATTTTACTTTAAATTAATATAAGATGATTTTAAAAGTAGGCTACAAAAGTCTTTGTTTTGGTGTGTTATTCCTTTGCTTAGGCTGTAAAACAACCTCTACAAGCTCAAAAGTTTCAAATAACACAGATGATTTTCTAGTAAATACCATTGCGTTTTACAACATGGAAAACCTATTCGATACAGAAGACGACCCCAACAAACTAGATGAACGCTCTCCAATTATGGAGATAGCAGAAGGTGAGCGTGAGGAAATTTACTGGAAAAAGGCCGCCAACATGGCAAAAGTAATAGCAGATATTGGCTCTGATGTAACAGGAATGCCACCAGCAATTATTGGTGTATGTGAAATCGAAAACTTTAAAGTATTGCAAGACGTGGTCAACCAAAAACCTTTAGCTCCGTACAACTTTGGCATCATTCATTATGATTCACCGGATGTTAGAAGCATAGATGTTGCTTTATTGTATCAAAAAAATCTGTTTCGGCCATCTTACTCTAAAGCTCACGAGCTTATTCTTTACGACCAGAATGACAGAACCAAGCGCAAATACACCAGAGATCAGCTTCACGTCAAAGGAAAATTGGATGGAGAAGAAATGCATTTTATAGTAAATCACTGGCCATCACGAAGCGGTGGTGAAAAGCGAAGTAGACCAGGTCGTGTAAGTGCTGCAAAACTCACTAAAAAAATAAAAGATTCCATACAAGCAGAAGACCCTTACGCAAAAATCATGATTTTAGGTGATTATAATGACGGCCCCTACAATGAAAGTATTAAAGGTGTCCTTGAAGCTAAAGAACATGCGGAGGACGTAGATCTTTATGGCATTTATAACCCATTTGAAAAACTTCAAAAAAAAGGAATTGGCACCATCGCCTGGAGAGATACTTGGGACTTATTTGATATGATATTACTCACAAAACCTTTGATAGACAAAAAAGACTACAACTCCTATCGCTTATACAAAGCAGGGGTTTTCAACCCGTATTATTTACAGAATCCAAGAGGCAGATACAAAGGCTACCCATTTAGATCTTATGCTGATGGAGGATTTACTGGTGGTTATAGTGACCACTTTCCCGTATATGTTCACTTAATCAAAAAGAAAGAATAGTATTTTTATAGAAAACCTTTTTAATGTCTTACAGAGAAGTTTTCAACTCTAAAGTGAGTCAGCTTCATTAATTAAAAGCTAAGGATTTGTTTGCTTAAAATAGGTAGACTATGTAATCAAGTTTTATGGATTATATTGTTATGTTACACATGTTATATTTTGACACAATTTTCACATAAGTCCAAAATTTATCCAGTATCTTTAAACAAAAAATGAAAAATTCTGGAATACCCTTTCTGATTCTTACCACCTTAATATTATTATTAGTAACAATTTTTGCATCTTTGGATTTACCTTTTTCATGGGTGTTTTATCTTACAGTAGTAGGTCAAGCCACTCTTGTATTTGCAGTTTATAAGGTTTTAACTGATGATTATCAAACCGAAAAGACGTTTCAAAATTGGTATGAAGACCGCCCAAAGGAAGAAAACGAATAATCACGGCTCCGTAGTTCAATGGATAGAACAAAAGTTTCCTAAACTTTAGATCTAGGTTCGATTCCTAGCGGAGCTACTAAAAATTTAAGTATTACTCTACAAGCTAAACTTCACATATTCGAAACCTGAATCTAGTCAACACAAAATATTTTCTTTTGGTTTGTTAAACTACTGAAAACCTTCTGGATTGGTAGCTGCTGTAATGAAATATCTATCGCCTAAACTATTAAAATATAAGGATTGAATGTTACACGTTTAAATCTTGCCAGATTATTGAACCAAACTATAAAAAACCAGTCAACATATTCATAACTGTTAAAGTTCTAATAACAAGTAAAAATGCAAGGTTTAGCCTTAAAGATTAGAGCTATATTGATGAATTTTTAAAGTTCTTTTGAATTTAAATCGTAATTCAAATCCTGCTTTTGAATAAAAACCTCTTTATCAGTTTAGAAAGATTTTCTTGTAGGTTCATCTTGAGTTCTAATGTTAAAGTTTTAGCTGCTTTTTCATTAAAAAAAATTTAACTCATGAATCTTTATTATTTTAACATTTTTAATATGATCTTTATGAAAAATTTTAATTTTATTACTTTAGTCTTGCTTTTCTTGGCTATTACTATCCAACCTTTTGAAGCCTACTCTCAAGTGGAACTCAAATGGGAAAAAAGTTTAAACAATCAAATCCAATGGCAGCATGTAACTGCTTTGGGTAGTTTAATTACAAATGATAGAGGAGGCTTATCCGCACTTGATACAGAAACAGGAGAGCAACTATGGAACAAAGCAAATTATGCCAATTTAGATAAAATCTATTTTCAAGAATTGGTCAATAGTCCCTTTATAAGCATTGAAAATAAAGATGGCTTTAGTTTGGTGGATCAGTTTAGTGGTGACGTGGTGTTCAACTCCAGCAACCTTGGCATTAAAAAACTTAAAGACTATTTTTTTCTGTATAACTCGGGTTCTATTTTAGTAACTGGCTTAGATACAAAAGGTGACCCATTATTGGGCTTGGTTAACATGGCCGATGGACAGTTGGCTTGGACAATGGACGATAAATTTGACCG
>PXBV01000083.1 GCA_003565575.1 Psychroflexus sp.
TTAGAATTTGCATCAGTTGCTGTAAAAAGTATAGAAGATGGTACAATTATAAATGGAGGAGTTACCAACCAAGATGGTATATTCTCTCTAAAATTACCTGAGGGAACATATAATGTCGAAATTGAATACATATCCTTTGAAGTTAAACGCTTTAATAATCTATCCATTGATAAAGATACAGATATGGGAACCATAGAGCTAGGTGCGCAAGCAGATAGTCTTGATGAAGTGACAGTAGTTGCTGAGACTACTCAAGTAGATGTGCGTTTGGATAAAAAAATCTATAATGTAGGTAAAGATTTAACAACTTCTGGTGGAACAGTAAGCGATGCTCTTGGAAATGTCCCATCGGTAACCGTAGATATTGATGGTGCTATTAGCTTGAGGGGTAATGAGAATGTAAGAATATTGATAAATGGTAAGCCTTCATCCATTGCTGGTTTTGGGGATCAGGATGTTTTTCAACAATTACCCGCAGATGCTATAGAATCTGTTGAGGTCATTTCCAGCCCATCTGCACGCTACGATGCCGAAGGTTCTGCAGGTATTATTAATATCATCTTAAAGCGTGAAAAAACCTTAGGATTTAATGGGTCCTTCAGAGGAACTGTAGGAGATCCAAGAAATACAGGTGCTTACGTAGATGTTAACCTAAGAAGTGACAATTTCAATATTTTTGCCAACTTAGGCTATTCCGATAGAGTACGGCCTGGGAATGCTTTTTTTGATAATCAATTTCCAAATAACCCAAGTTTTGACAGAATAATTGAAGAAAGAGATTATAACAGAGAAGGTCAAAATTTCAATGTGAATACCGGTATTGAGTATTTTATAAATGATATGTCCTCCATCACCGCCAGTTTTTTTGCTAGGTTAGGAGAAAATCAAAATGTCACTACAAATGTTAATGATAGATTTTTAGGAGGTAATTTTTTAGATAGAACTATTAGGATTGAAGATGAACAGCGAGATGATGAACGTTATCAATTTGCTGTCAATTACGAATTAAGATTTGATAAAGAAAACAGAGATCATAAGCTGACGGCAGACCTTCAATACTCCAACCGTGACCGCTCTCAGTTTGCCCCTATAGATGAGCGAGAGGTTACAACAGATAGTATTGTTGCCTTGCAAGATGTATTTGAAACACGAGATAGCGAAAGTTTTTTAATTCAAGCCGATTATGTATTACCAATTGGTGATACCCAGTTTGAAGCAGGTTTTAGAGGGGAATATTCAGACCAAACCGAAGACTTTTTAGTTAATCAACTAAACACGCAAACAGGAGACTTCAATATCAATGAATTTGTCTCAAGTGATTTTAACTTCAAACAAAATATTACAGCCTTTTATACTCAATATGGAAACAAAATGGGGAATTTTTCATATTTACTAGGTCTCCGTTATGAGCACACGCAATTAATAGGAAATACAACCCCTTTAGTCCCTGAGAATTTTGATAGAGACTTTGATTTTGACAAAACCTTTGGCGGTTTTTTTCCAACCGTAAATCTTGTGTATGAACTTGGAGATAATGAAAACATCACCTTAGGCTATAACCGAAGAATCAATAGGCCTAGAAGCTGGTTCTTAAACCCATTCCCTTCTCAATCTAGCCGTATTAATGTATTTCAAGGAAATCCTGATTTAGACCCCTCATTTGCCAACGCCTTTGATCTTGGCTACCTAAAACGTTGGGAGAAATTAACGCTAAGCGGTTCTATTTATTACCAAAGAGAAACTGATGCGTTTGAGCGTGTGCAAAGAGATACAGGTAGAGTAACAGAAGAAGACGGAATAACCATTGTAGAAAACATTCCCATAAACTTAGCTACAGAACAACGTTATGGAGCTGAAGTAGGTGTATTGTATAACCCTGCTAAATGGCTAAGAACCAATTTGAGCTTTAATTATTTTAGATTTGAAAGCGATGGGGCTTTTGAAGGTATAGAATATGGTGCAGTGAACGAAAGTTACTTCGGAAGGTTTAGTTCTAACATAATTTTACCAGGAAAAATACAATGGCAAACCAATGCTTTTTATAGAGGACCTCGAGTAAACGCCCAGACTAAAACAGACCCTATCGCTTCAGTAGATTTAGCTTTTAGTAAAGATTTTTTAAAAGACGAAAACCTTACGGTTTCTCTAAATGTAAGTGACTTATTCAACTCTAGACGTAGGGAACAATTCACGGTTACAGATAACTTTATTTCTGATAGCTCTTTCCAGTGGAGAGTGAGACAAGTAACAGCTACAGTTGTTTATAGGTTTAATCAGCAAAAAAGAGATCAGAGAAGAAGAGCTTCTATGCCAAGAGATGACGACGAAGGAGATTATGGTGGATAAAGCCTGATAAGTACAAACACAAAAAAAGGCTGGAATTTTTCCAGCCTTTTTAATATTTATGAGTTATAGATTTATTCTTCTTCGTTTTCTTTCTTCTTTTTACTGTCTTTTATTTCTTTAAGACGTTCAATTAAAGAACCACCAATCCAGTAAGGAATAATAGCGGTTAAAAAAATAAGTAACCAAAATCCAATAGTAAGAATGGTTAAGAAAAGTAAAAATCCTAGGTATTGTTCAATTTCAAACATCTCAAATATTTTTTACAAATATAAATAAAGATTGAATTGGATACCATAAATTGTATAAATAATTTATCACAAAATGGATATTCTATCACAATACAATTAATAATTCTTATTTTTGATAAACAAAAATACAACCCATGTCATACAGAATAGAAAAAGATACTATTGGTGAAGTGCAAGTGCCAGCAGACAAACTTTGGGCTGCACAGACCGAACGCTCAAGAAACAATTTTAAAATAGGTCCTTCTGCTTCAATGCCTCTGGAGATTATATACGGTTTTGCTTTCTTAAAAAAAGCAGCCGCCTACACCAATGCAGAGCTTGGAGTTCTTGAGATTGAAAAGAGAGACCTTATAGCACAAGTTTGCGATGAAATTTTGGAAGGAAAGCATGATGACCAGTTTCCTCTAGTCATCTGGCAAACCGGTTCAGGAACTCAAAGTAATATGAATGTAAATGAGGTGATTTCTAATAGAATTCATCAGCTACAAGGCAAAGCGCTAGGCAAAGGAGAAAAGTTTGTATCACCTAACGATGATGTCAATAAATCTCAATCTTCTAATGATACCTTTCCTACAGGAATGCACATTGCGATTTACAAGAAAATTATTGAAGTTACAATTCCTGGTGTAGAGCAACTCAGAAATCAATTTCAGGCTAAAGCGGAAGCTTTTAAAGATGTAGTAAAAATAGGCAGAACTCACTTTATGGATGCCACTCCGTTAACCTTAGGACAGGAATTTAGCGGCTATGTATCACAATTGAATCACGGACTTAAGGCTTTAGAAAATACACTTCCTCACCTACAAGAACTCGCTTTAGGCGGGACAGCTGTTGGTACTGGTCTTAACACGCCTAAAGGTTACGCAGAAAAAGTAGCAGCTTATATTGCGGAATTTACTAAGTTGCCTTTTGTCTCTGCTGAGAATAAATTTGAAGCCCTAGCAGCTCATGATGCCTTGGTTGAAACTCATGGTGCTTTAAAGCAGCTAGCTGTATCTTTAAATAAAATTGGAAACGACATCAGAATGTTGTCATCTGGTCCTCGTAGTGGAATTGGTGAAATCATCATTCCTGCCAACGAGCCCGGTTCTTCAATTATGCCAGGAAAAGTTAACCCAACACAGTGTGAAGCCTTAACTATGGTATGCGCGCAAGTTATGGGTAACGATGTTGCAGTAGGAGTAGGAGGAATGCAAGGCCAGTTTGAGTTAAACGTCTTTAAACCTGTTATGGCTGCTAATGTGCTCCAATCTGCAGAATTGATTGGAGATGCATGTGTGTCTTTTGATGAAAACTGCGCAGCTGGCATTGAACCTAATCAATCAAGAATAGATGAGTTATTAAGGAACTCATTAATGCTTGTCACAGCCTTGAATACCAAAATCGGATATTATAAGGCGGCTGAAATTGCCAATACAGCACATAAAAACGGAACAACTTTAAGGGAAGAAGCTGTAAATTTAGGCTATACCACAGAAGAAGAATTTGATAAGTGGGTGAGGCCAGAAGATATGACCAATTCAAATTAACTTGTTATATTTTTTATTAATACAAAAAGAGCTGTCTTTTTAAATAAAAGTACAGCTCTTTTATTTAGAATACCCTTCAAGAATGGCTTCAGCAGAAAAATCGTTAAAGTCGCCATATCTATGAACACATACATTTACTGGAAGTGGCTTTAGCAGGCCATCCAAGCCTTCGTAATAATGACGGTCTTTTTTCAAAGTAACAGTTTCATCTGGAATATTTTGAGGAGTATAACTTTCTGGAACAATCAGCAGTACCTTTAATTCATTGTAGGTAGTTAACCAATGTTTTAGTACAGGATCTACTTTACTCATCAGCTCTTTTGTAAAAGGCGGATCCAAACACCAATATCCAGAATTATTGGTTGGATTTTCAATAGTAAAAAAACTTCCAGCACTGCCAAAAATTTCATCTGTATCTTTAAATAGGCTGTGAAATTGTGCGTTTGGTTTGCCTAGTAATCTTGCATTAAAGGGTGAAGCAAAACCTTCATTTCTTACTCCCCAATCATAAAACAGATCGTAAGCTTTTTGTGGTGGACCTATATGTCTGGTTTTGGCGTAGATAGTAGCATACCTTAGGGCTGATTTTATAATTGCATTAGCAGCAATCTCATCAGAATGCTGAGATTTAACATAGTAAAAAGCCTTGTCTACATAAGGATTACGCTTTATCTCAAAATCCCCAATTTTAAATGATTCAGAATTCAGTGTAATGGCCTTTTGAGAATTTTTGTTTTCAAAAGCAGACAATGCCACATCTTTTATCAAGACCTCACAATGTTGAGTTTCAGTCTCATTCAAATTCACGTTCACATAACTAAACCCTGTTTCTATAGATTCAGAATCAATCTTCAGAAATAAATTTTGACCATAGGTTTCAGAATTAGGCTGAAGATTCATCAAGGTGTTTTCTAGACCTGCTTTTAGGTCTGAGGGTTTGCCTTTTGATTTTAGATAATTAGAGACTTTAGTCAAAACAATTTGGCTTAACATCCAATGTTTATATTCCTCTTGAACCTCTGGCTGTAAATTGAAAGACCTCATGTGTTGTTGTTAATTTATGAACGCGTAAAATACAAAGACTTAAACTTACAGCTAAACAATAATCCTTAAAGAATTGTTTTAATATGTTCTGGAGGTCGTCCTACAGCAGCTTTTTGATCGTGAATCACGATAGGTCGTTCTATTAGCTTGGGATGTTTTTGCATAGCGTCTATAATTTCAGCATCGCTCATTCCTTTCCCTTTGTAGTGTTCTTTCCAGATTTTTTCTTGGGTCCTTACTAGTTCAATAGGAGGTATGTTCAGCTTTTCTAGAATATCTTTAAGATCGTTGGTAGATGGAATATCGTTTAAATACTTGATAATTTCGAACTCCTTTCCTGAATTTTCTAGTATGGCAAGACCTTCTCTAGACTTTTTGCATCTCGGGTTGTGGTAAATTTTTATCATAAGGTATCTGTTTCTTTTTTCTGTCCGCTACTCATTAAGTATGTTTTCAAAAAAGAATCTATATGCCCATTCATCACATCATCTACATTTCCACTCTCGTGCGCAGTTCTTACATCTTTGACAAGTTTATATGGATGCATTACGTAATTTCGAATTTGCGAGCCCCATTCAATACTTTTCTTTTCAGATTCTATTTCTGTTCTGGCTGCTTGTTGTTTTTTTAGTTCGATTTCATAAAGTTGAGATTTAAGCATTTTCATGGCTTTTTCTCTATTTTCTAGCTGTGATCGCGTTTCAGAATTATGAATAACAATGCCGCTTGGGTGGTGAGTTAAAATCGCTTTGGTTTCTACTTTGTTTACATTTTGACCGCCAGCACCGCCAGACCTTGCAAAATCCCAGCTGATGTCTGAAGGATTGATGTCTATTTCAATAGTATCATCTACTAATGGATACACATAAACAGACACAAAAGAAGTATGGCGTTTTGCATTGCTATCAAATGGAGAAATTCTTACCAAACGGTGTACACCATTTTCTCCTTTTAGCCAACCAAAAGCATATTCGCCCTCAATTTCTAATGTTACTGTCTTGATGCCTGCTACATCTCCAGATTGTTGATTTAGTTCTCTTATTTTAAAGCCCTTACGTTCTGCCCACATCACATACATTCTCATGAGCATTTCGGCCCAGTCACAACTTTCGGTGCCGCCTGCTCCAGCTGTTATTTGTAAAATGGCTGTAAGTGGATCACTTTCCTCAGACAACATGTTTTTGAATTCCATATCTTCAATAAGCTCCAAAGCTTCATGGTGTTTCTGTTCAATTTCCTCTTCAGAAACATCACCATCTTCATAAAACTCAAATAAAACATTTAAGTCTTCAACCATTTGTTGGGCTTGGTCAAAACTTTTAATCCATTGCTTTTCAGCATTGATAGCTTGCATGAGTTGTTGAGCTTCCTGGGGCTTGTCCCAAAAATCTGGAGCGAAGGTTTTTTCTTCTTCGTTGGCTACTTTTATGCGCTTTGCATCTAAGTCAAAGATATTGGTTTAAGGAAGTAATACGTTGATTTAAAGTCTTGATAGATTCAGAATTAATCATTTTTATTTTTTTTCAAATTTAAAAATTATCCGTTGTGTCATCAACCTAATTATGTTTATTTTCGAA
>PXBV01000128.1 GCA_003565575.1 Psychroflexus sp.
CCTAAAATTAAAATGGAATGTTTTTTATTCAAATCTTGCGTATACACATTTGTGCCCTGCATAAAAGCTCCATAACAATAAGCAGATGATCGAGACAGGTAGGCTTCTAAATCTGCGTAACTCACATTCACGCGTGTTAAAGATCCCATTGTAGACTGGACTACTTTAGGATTGTAGCAATCTACAGTATCATTTGAGCAAATAAGATCTTGAATACCAAACCAATCACACATGCGAATTATGGTGCCTAAATTTCCAGGATCTCGAATCCCATCTAATGCCAGTTTGAAATCTAAATTATGAGGTAGAGCTTTAGCTTTTGGTATTTCGAACACAGCTAATGCTGTTTGAGGAGTCTTTAAATTAGATATCTGACTCAATTCTTTTTCAGAAATTATAAAACTTTCTCCTTCTTCCACATAAAAAATATCTGCAATAGAATACAAAGCTCTTAATTTGAAAGAACTTTTTAGGAATTCTTTGATTACTTTTACACCCTCAGTAACAAAAAGGCCATGTTCTGTACGCTGCTTTTTTTTGTTCAAACTTTTAATAAGCTTAATTTGATTTTTACTGAGCATTTATTAAAGATTATATTTTTTTGAAAACATCTAGGATTTGAAATACGAATTTGCAAAATTACCATTAATTCTTATAACTCTTCTCTTATTTTTATCTTGTGATGTAACAAGAAAACTCAAGAGTAATGAATTTTTGATGACCAAGCAAACTATAATTAGTCAAGACACCCTCGTTACAAGCAAAGAACTCTACAGACAACTTTCCCTAAAAACCAATTCAAAGTTGTTGGGTTATCCTCTAAAGCTTCATATTTATAATCTTGCCCAAGCTGAACCTGAGACCAACTTTATAAACTGGGTAGAAAAAAAAGAAAAACGTGCAGATAGACTTGAAGCCTTAATTTCAAAAAGACAAATTATTCAGCTTAAAAAATCATGGGTAAACACTAATAACCTCATCAAAAAAACAGGAGAACCACCAAGCGTTCTAGATGATACCAAAATAGAAAACTCTCTAAAACGCTTAAAATCTTGGTATTGGAATCACGGCTGGTTCAATACAGAAACGGATTATGAAATTTTAAGAGATAGCTTAACAAAAACTGCAGAAGTGAGATATAAAATAAAACCTGGAAAACTATATCTTATTGACAGTATTACAGAAAACATTGAATCTAAGGCTGCTGATTCGTTATATCAATTAATAAAGAAAAATAATAAAGTAAAGGTTGGAAAACCTTACAATACACAAGAATTTAATGCGGATAGAGATTATATTACCAACTATTTTAGAAATCATGGACTGTATCATTTTGAAAAAGAGTTTATCTCTTATTACGCAGACACTTTAAACACCAATCAAAAGATAAGCCTGGAGCTTAATATTTTAAATCGGACTAAAACTGCAGAAGATTCAATCCAATCCATACCTTTTAAAGTCCATAGAATAAGTGAGGTGAATATCATAGCAGACTATGACGGTCTTTCTAGCCAAGTGAAAGATTCTGTAAACTCCCAAAATGCAAATGTTTATAACTTTGGTAATCTCAAAATAAATCCTAAGGTACTAGAAGATTTTATATTCATTAAAAAAGATAGCATCTATACAGATATTGATAGGTCGAGGACAAACAACAGAATTTCTGAAACAAGGATTTTTAAATACCCTAACATTCTTTACCAAGAAGACCCTAGAGACACAACTGGAGTGGGATTGATTGCCAATATAATGCTCACTCCCAAGGAGAGATTTTCAACTAGCTTTAGCGTGGACGTAAGTCAAAGTAATATTCAACAGTTTGGAGTAGGGTTTAACACCTCTATCCTATCAAGGAATATTTTTAGAGGAGCAGAAACTTTAGAACTCTCTGGGAGAGGAAATTTTGGTTCCTCTAGAGATTTAGGAAATACTCAGGATCAATTTTTAGACATTTTAGAGTATGGTTTAGACCTCAGGTTAAATTTTCCTAGAATAATTTTCCCGTTTTCAGTAAAACCTATTATTCAAAATACAATGTCTCCATTTACCACTGCAAGTTTAGGGTACAGTACACAACAAAACATAGGCTTAGATAGAAGGAATTTAAATGCCACTTTTGGTTACAGGTGGAAACCCAAAGACAGAACATCATTTCAATTTGACTTGATGAATATTCAGTTTGTAAATAACCTAAATGAAGACAACTATTTCAATGTATTCAGAAATTCTTATACAGAATTAAATCAAGTTTCCAGAAATAATATAACCCAGATAAACCCTGATTTTTTATTTGAAAATAATGATGGAGATCTGAGCCTCATTATTCCAAACGGAACAGATGGATTGATTAACGCCATTGTAAACGATGAAATAAACCTTAGCCCCGAGGAACAAGAAACCGTAAACTCTTTGATAGAACGAAGAGAACGACTTACTGAAAACAACCTCATTGTTGCTTCTAACTTTACTTACGATTATAGTACAAGGCGAGACATTTATGATGAGGATTTTTCACAACTCAGAGCAAAAATAGAATGGGCAGGAAATCTCTTATCTTTATTTTCAAATCCGTTGGGCCTAGAGGAAACTGCTTCAGGAAATTATAGGCTATTCGGTGTGCAATTTTCTCAATACGTAAAAACAGAATTAAATTACATAAAACATTGGGATCTTGGCAACCAGCAAGTAATTGCAACAAGAGCTTATGGAGGAATTGCTATTCCTTATGGAAACGCAAATTCAATACCATTTCCTAGAAGCTTTTTTGGAGGAGGACCCAACGATAATAGAGGCTGGAGACCTTATGACCTAGGACCTGGACGCACCAATGCTGTAAACGATTTTAATGAAGCTAACTTCAAGCTATCGTTTAATGCAGAATACAGGTTTAATTTATTTGGTAGCCTCAACAGCGCTTTATTTATTGATGCAGGTAATATATGGAACGTCTTTGATAATGTGGAAGATACAGACGCTACTTTTGATGGATTGGAAGACTTGGCAGATTTATCCATAGCATCTGGGTTTGGTCTGCGTTATGATATTGATTTTTTTGTGATAAGAATGGATCTAGGATTCAAAACTTATAACCCCGGTAGTGAAGGCTCTAAGTGGTTTAAAGATTACAACTTTAGCAACGTAGTTTTTAACTTCGGAATCAATTATCCCTTCTAGTAAAATATTATTTATTAATTTTACAGCTAATTTATTTACCAAAATATTAAATTATGAGTCATAACATTAAACCAGGCGTTGCTACTGGAAAAGAAGTTCAAGCTATTTTTAAACACGCAAAAGACAACAGTTATGCGTTACCAGCTGTAAACGTTATAGGTTCCAATACTATAAACTCTGTTCTAGAAACAGCAGCCAGATTAAATTCTCCAGTTATTATCCAGTTTTCTAATGGAGGAGCCCAATTTAATGCTGGAAAAGGCTTATCAAATGAAAATGAAAAAGCAGCAATTCTTGGAGCAGCCACAGGTGCAAAACATGTTCATGACCTAGCAGAAGCATACGGAGCTACTGTAATTCTTCATACAGACCATTGCGCAAAAAAACTACTTCCATGGATTGATGGGCTTTTAGATGAAGGCGAAAAATTTTACAAAATTCATGGGAAGCCACTATTTAGCTCTCACATGATAGATCTTTCTGAAGAGTCCCTAGAAGAAAATATCGAAACTTGTAAAAGTTACCTAGAGCGAATGAAAAAAATGGGAATGACTCTTGAAATTGAATTAGGAGTGACAGGTGGCGAAGAAGATGGTGTAGATAATACAGACATTGACTCCTCAAAACTTTACACCCAACCCGAAGAAGTTGCTTACGCCTATGAAGAGCTTAGCAAAGTTTCGGATCAATTTACTATTGCAGCAGCTTTTGGTAATGTTCACGGAGTTTACAAACCTGGAAACGTAAAGTTAACTCCAGAAATTTTGAAAAATTCACAAGAATTTATTTCAAAAAAATATAAGGTTGAAAACAATCATATTGATTTTGTATTCCACGGAGGTAGTGGTTCTACAGTAGAAGAAATTCAAGAATCTATAGGCTATGGTGTAATCAAAATGAATATTGATACCGATTTACAATTTGCTTTTACTGAAGGCATAAGAGATTATATGATAAATAAAAAAGAATACGTCTCTACTCAAATTGGAAATCCAGAAGGAAGTGATATTCCAAATAAAAAGCATTACGATCCAAGAAAATGGTTAAGAGAAGGGGAATCCACATTTTCTGAACGCCTAGAGCAAGCCTTTAAAGATTTAAATAACATCAATACATTATAATTTATAGCTCTATTATATGGCAGCTTGGTTTAAAAGAAAACAAAAAGGCATAAAAACTGCAACTGAGGATAAAAAAGACGTACCAAAAGGACTTTGGTACAAGTCCCCTACAGGTAAAGTAATTGATCACGAACAACTTGCTAAGAACTTTTTTGTAAGTCCAGAGGACGATTACCACGTGAGAATTGGGAGTTCAGAGTACTTTACCATCTTGTTTGATAATGGACAGTTTGAAGAGTTGGATTCTTCATTAAAGTCTAAAGATCCATTAAAATTTGAAGACACAAAAAAGTATAAAGATAGGCTTAAAGACGTTCAACATAAAACTCAATTGAATGACGCTATAAGAACAGCCGTAGGAAAATCTAAAGGGAAAGAAATTGTAGTGGCAGCTATGGATTTTAAATTTATAGGCGGTTCTATGGGTGCAGTAGTGGGTGAGAAAATCTCTAGAGCTGTAGATCATGCCATTAAAAACCAATGCCCATTGGTCATCATTTCCAAATCCGGTGGAGCAAGAATGATGGAAGCCGCATTATCACTAATGCAACTTGCAAAAACTTCTATCAAACTTACTCAACTCGCAAAAGAAAAATTACCCTATATTTCCTTATGTACTGATCCAACTACTGGTGGCACTACTGCCTCTTTTGCTATGCTAGGAGATATCAACATAGCAGAGCCTGGAGCATTAATTGGATTTGCTGGTCCAAGAGTTGTAAAGGATACTACTGGAAAAGATTTACCTAAAGGTTTTCAATCATCAGAATTTTTAAAAGAACATGGGTTTTTAGATTTTATTTCTCACAGAAAAGAATTGAAAAATAAAATCAACCTTTACATAGATTTGATTATGAATCAACCTGTGAGAGCATAATTTTTTAATTAATGTCATCAATTTAAAATTAATATTGTACTTTTGCGCCATTAAATAGAAAATCTATTTTAGCATAAAAATTATTGAAATAATATTGGCATGTACTTAACATTAGAAGAAAAAGGCAAATTATTTGCCAAACATGGTAAGAACGAGAAAGACACAGGTTCTACCGAAGGGCAAATTGCTTTGATGACTCAAAGAATTGAGCACATCTCTCAGCATTTAAAAACAAATCGAAAAGACTTTAATTCTGAAAGGTCTCTTGTAAAACTAGTAGGTAAAAGAAGAAACCTTCTTGATTATCTCATGAAAAAAGATATCATGAGATACAGAGCCATTATTAAAGAATTAGGCTTAAGAAAATAAAAATTAAAGGGGCAATTTTGCCCCTTTTTAGTTTAAAAGCGTTCCTAAAAAGGACTTCCACAGGTTAATTTTTTTTCTAAACAACAACACAACAACATTTTTAAAAAAAATAACCTTTTAAATCATTATTTATGATTCCAAAAACATTTAGTGAAATTATCGATCTCGGAGACGGTAGAGAAATCAAACTGGAGACTGGTAAATTAGCAAAACAAGCACATGGCTCTGTAGTTGTCCAAATGGGCAATGCTATGTTGCTTTGTACTGTAGTTTCTTCTTATAAAGAAAGCACAATGGATTTCTTTCCATTAACCGTAGATTATAGAGAAAAATTTGCGGCAGCAGGTCGTTACCCTGGTGGATTTTTCAAAAGAGAAGCAAGACCAAGTGATGGAGAAGTTCTAACCATGAGAATAGTTGACAGGGTTTTAAGACCATTATTTCCTTCAGATTACAGAACTGAGACACAAGTTATGATTCAACTTATGTCTCATGATGAGGAAGTAATGCCAGATGCATTAGCTGGTTTAGCCGCATCTGCTGCCATTCAATTATCAGATATTCCTTTTGAATGTGCTATTTCTGAAGCCAGAGTTGGAAGAATTGATGGTGAATTCATTATTAATCCTAGCAGAAGTCAGCTTAAAGAATCAGACATAGATATGATTATTGGAGCCTCTGCAGATTCTGTAATGATGGTAGAAGGAGAAATGAAAGAAATCTCTGAAGAAGAAATGGCTTCAGCCATAAAATTTGCTCATGAACACATCAAAAAACAAGTAGATGCTCAAATTCGTTTAGCAGAAGCCTTCGGGAAAAAACCTGTAAGAGAATATGCTGTAGCTGAGGAAAGAGAAGACTTAGAAAAGATAGTACATGATGCAGCTTACGATAAAATATATGAAGTTGCCAAAGGTGGACACAGCAAGCGCGAACGTGGAGAAGCTTTTTCAGCCATTAAAGATGAAGTTTTAGCTTTATTTTCTGAAGAAGAATTAGAAGAAAACGAAAAGCTAATCAAAAAATACTTCAACAAAACAGAAAAAGAGGCTGTAAGAGAATTAACTTTAGCTGAAGGTTTAAGATTAGATGGAAGACAAACAGATGAAATTAGACCTATATGGTGTGAAATAGACTATTTACCTTCTGTACACGGTTCTGCCATATTTACAAGGGGAGAAAC
>PXBV01000027.1 GCA_003565575.1 Psychroflexus sp.
AAATAGCTGAAGATTTGATAGGAACAACAATAGATTATTATAATGGTTTGGAATATTATATAATTTCTGCAGATATAGAAGGAAAGTATATTTGGATAGAGGCTGAAAGTGGAATTAAACAGTCAAATCAAAACGATTAGATAAAGGGAAATAATAAATAAGGAGAAAAAAAATGTATATTATAATTGCGGTGTTGATGTTGTTAGATTATATTTTCACATATATTGGAATTCATAATGGGTGGGCATATGAATATAATCCTTTTATGGTTGGTTTTATGGAGATGCCGTTTATTGTAGGGTTTACTATAAGGCTTGTAATTGTTGGATTGTTGTTGTTTTATATTTATATGTTGGGCAAAAAAATACCTTATCTATATCAAACACATACTAAACAAAAATATAAATTATATTTTAGCCCAAAGATTAATACTAAAAAAGTTTTATATGTTGTGTTAGGAATACAAATTACAATTATGTTTATCCATGTAATATGGATTTCACATGTAGTGCGGTTTTTGATGGGTTAATTGACAAATAAAACAGGCATTTTATGGAGGGACAGTGATGGGTTGGTTAGAAGAACAAATATTAAAAATATGTTATAACAATAATATATCCATCGAAGATTGGGAAAAACATAAGCGTCTTATATTTGACGAATTGTGCAAGGTGTCGGATGTAGAAATACAAAAAAGAAATCAATATATCATGGATAATATGATTGACGTAAAGCAAATTAAAGATTAAGAGTTTATAAAAGAGTGGCGAAAATTGCCGCTCTTTTTGTTTTTTGATTGACTTTTGAATGAAATTGTGGTATAATTAGTTATAAGAAAAAATAAAAAAAGTTAAAGGAGGACTAAAAATGGAACAAAGAAAATGTGAAGATTGTAGGAACAAAAAGATTTGTATGTATCAAGAAGATTTTAAAGCTCTAATATCAGAATTGAAAACAAATGATATAAATCATATTTTCACAATTCACTGTAAATATTTTGGTACAGAAATTAATCAATTCAGATAGTTATCAACAATGTTTAAAAAATATTCACAATCAAATTCAAAAAGGAGCTTCTCAAGGAAGTAAAAAAAAAGGAGTTGGCGAAAAATGGAAGAAAAAAAATTAGTTGCTGAATTACATGCATATCTTCAATCTCAAGGGATAGTCAATGAAGAAGTAAATCTTATTTTCACCTATGGATTGCAAAGTTGTTTTGCAGCAGAAGGATTTATTGATAAGCCAACCATTTTCCTCAACCAAAGAGAAGTGAAACAATATAATGAAGCCCTCATTAATGTTTACCTACATGAGGCAGGTCATGCTATTCACTTTTTTGATTTTAGAGTTGATTGGGATGTTCAGATAGAAGAACATGAGGAAAAAGCTATAGGCTTAGGAATGAAATACAATGAAATAACACCAGAATATGTAGCAGAATATAAACAACTACCACTTGAAATTACTGCTGATATTTTGGCAGAAGAACTCTTTCGCCAACTCAAACAAACTACAAATTTTTTGGATGGGGTTGATGAATATGCTTAGAAGGTGGTTGGAAATAGAAGAACTGGGATTATTAAGAAAAAACAAAATCCCATATAAGATTTTAAAATATAATAAAGGATTATTATTCATAGAATTCATATTTAGAGAGGATTGGGAGCAAGCAAAACAAATTTTAAATGAGGAGTTGAGCCAATGTTTACAACACCAGAAAAAACTAAGCTGAACCAAATAACAAATCAAGTTTTTAATCAAACAGCCTACATTGCCACTGGTAAAGGAGAGTGGTATGTAGAGAAAGTAAATGGTGATTTTGTACTTTGGCATAAGAATAAATGGATGGTAAGGCGGAAAAATAGTTTTCAAAAACAAAAAGGCTATCATTCTCATGGAGTTTACAAAACTATTGAAAGTATATTAGATTATATAATTAAGCATGATAAACTTGTTAGATTTAAATAAAAAAAAGTGGCGGTAATTTCCGTCACTTTTTATTTTTTCATTGACTTTTCCTATAATTTGTGGTATAATTAGTTATAAGAAAAAATAAAAGGAGATGAAACAATGAAAATTTCAGAAGCAATTAATAAAGAACAGCTTGCTTATGATATTGCAGAAACCTGGGGTGAGTATGGAGCAATAAAACCTATAGAATCAGTGGTATTTGATATGTTAGAAAAATGGGAGGAAAACAAACAAGGATTATTTGAAAAATTTGGAAACAAACTCACAATAGAAACTTCCTTCCAACCTTCATCACAATTAAACTTAGAAGAAAAGCAGATTCAATTAACCTCTATGTTACGAGAAAAAGCTAATAAAATACAATCCACTAATTATCATAAAAACATAATGTATAAAATAATGGCAAATATGATAAATGATGATGGTCTGCTTGAAAATATGATAAATAATAGAGCTTTAAATTTAAAATCTCATTCTGGAATTTTCGATTTTTATAGAATTTTAAATTTAATAATGGGAGATACTGATTTACGAAAAGAACAAGAAAGAGTATTGAAATTATTCAACAAAAAAACAAAATGTACTATTGTTTGTTTACCAGAAATTATAGAAGAATTAATTGAAGAAAATATTTTTTACTCAGCTTCTCCTAAACTAACAAAACAAATAGTAAATGCAGCAACAATACTTGAATATAAAGAAAAAAACATACATGATTTTATATCAATACTATCTGAAATTCAAGCATCAAAAACAAAAGAAAATACAGGAGAAGAAAAACTAATATTATCCATCCATCCAATGGATTACATCACTATGTCAATCAATGATAGTAATTGGAGTAGTTGTGTTCATCCTGATGATGGTAACTCTGGGACGAATTTTAGTGCTATGGTAGATTCTTCAACTTTCGTGGCTTATGTACCAAGAAGAAGATCAAAAATTGTTTTACATCATAAGCAACCCGATGTAGTTTGGAATGATAAGAAATGGCGAGTATTATGCCATTTTGACGAAAAATTAAAAAATGTAGCAATGAATCAACAATACCCACATGATAATGAAACAATTTTTGCAAATTTAAGAAGGTTGATGCGGAAACAATGGGGTTTAGAGTATAGCATTGCTCCAGATTTTATTCATCATGGTGCAACTAATATTACAACAATAGCAGACTCAATGTATTTTGATGGAGTTGATGCATATTTCGTGGAGTCGCAAGAAGTATTTCCAATATATCTAAATATAGGTGAGGATATTAGATGTTTAGAATGTGGGGGGTTACTTGATATACAGGATATTAATATTAGAAATGATGGGTTTTGTGCTTATTGTGCTGATAGAGAAGATGAATTAGAACGCGAAAAGATTTGTTGTGGTGAGTGTGAAATATGTAAGGATCAGTGCGGTTAAAAGCCGCACTCAATTTTACTTTCATAAAAGGAGGAATTAAATATGAAAAATAATAATCAAAATGTAGGTGGCGGAATTGGATTTTTTAGTCTTTTGACAATCGTTCTGGTCATGCTGAAACTTACAGGGTATATTAATTGGAGTTGGATATGGGTGTTAAGCCCTATATGGTTTCCAATAACTTCTGTTTTAGTTATATTCGGGATTTTGTTTTTTATTCTAAGCCAAAGTCCAAAATAATCACAAAAAATTCATCTTTCTTTTGTTTTTCTATTGACTTTTCCTCAAATCTATGGTATAATTAGTTATAAGAAAAAATAAAGGAGATGAGCAAATGAAAAAATTAACCTCTAAAAAATTACGAGCTGAGCTTAGACAAACGGAATTCTACCTATCAAAAGCACTAAAATCCAATGATGTAATTCGAGCATTTAAACTAAATGCTCGACTGATTGGACAGGCACAAGTATTACTTCATGCAAAAGGTAAATCTTATGTTTCATTTTACAATGACACATATGCTCTCTACCTCACCAATCAAAGGCTTGCTAAATCTGAATATTTGCCAGTAGAAAAAGCACAACATCAATTAATTGCAAACACAATTCAGGAAATTTTAGTTCAGTTATAGGCAAAAAACCAAAGGAGGCTACACAATGAAAACAAAAAATATTGAAATTAAACCAATTATAGAGCTTCGAGCCCAAATAGGAGATGAAAACTTTTATCGTAAAATTTATGAATATGAATTATTTTCTGAAGATATGATGACAGGGAGTACTTTTAAGGTTACCCTACCATATTGGTTGCAAGATGAAACTCCAGAGGTAGACGAAGTTTTAGAATATATTGGGGCGACAGAAGAAGTAGTAATTGTTCAAAAAAACACATATTTAACAACTGAGGAAGGGGAAATAGCAGATTATGAAATTATAATTTTGGAATTTTATCCATAATAAAAGTCAAGCTTTTGCTTGACTTTACATAAGGAACATGATATAATTATGTCATAAGAAAAAATCAATAAAAAATTTTTAAAAGGAGGGGTAAAATGACTAAAACACAAACAAAACAGCAAATTGAACATTTGCGAGAGCTAATTAACCTTTGTTTAATAAATCCTGAAAATGAGGGAGCATTAAAAACATACTACCAAGCAACTGCGGAATTAGACCGACTACTAATTAAGTTAGAAAAGGGGGATTTCGATGAGTGTTGATGAAAAGTATATTGAACTTAGTAAAATACATGCTGAATTAAAAGCAAAAAAATTCATTTCCATTATCAAAGGGTTACCTCAAGAACAAATGCAATGCGAAAAATTACACCAAATTAATTTTAAAAGGAATGAAGTTTTAGTTGAGCTTATTAAATTGCATATTAATAATGACCCAAATAAGAAAGTCAGAGAATTACTACAAGTACAAAAAAGAATAAATCAATTAAAAGAAGAATTAATACATGAGGAAAAAATGAATGAAAGACAAAATATAATCCAGAGAATGGAAGGACTGGAAGAGTACATTAAAGAATTGAAAGGGGATTTAATATGATTACCAAACATAAACAGGATTGTCAAGAGTGTAATGGAAGAAAAACTAACAAACTCACCCTTCTATATTCTGGAGAATCCCATACAGAAGGAAAATGCACAACCAAGCAAATAAAAATGTGGAGTTCAGAGTGTATTAAGTGTGGAGCAAAAGATGGTAAACAATTTTAAAAAATTTTTAGACTTTGTTTGACTTTTATGTAAATCTATGGTATAATTAGTTATAAGAAAAAGGAGTGATTTTATGAAAGATAAAAAATATTATGAATTGTTTAAAAGCTGGAAAGAATGTTTGGATAAATACGGAACAGAAAAAAACATAAAAATATCTGAAACCGATATGGAGTGGATAGAACTAATCTTAAAAGATAGCAAGAAAAACTTTGAACACAAAATTGGATATTTTATGGGTGATATTGAGAAATTAAAAGACCTCGACTATATGAAAGAAAGATGTGATTTTGCAAAAAGACAAATAGAACAATCGAAACTAAAAATTGATGTGATTGAAAATTTACTTAATAAATACTTCTAAAAATCTTAAATTTTGCTTGACTTTTATGTAAATCTATGGTATAATTAGTTATAAGAAAAAATAAAAGAAAATTAAAAAAGGAGTGTTTTAAATGAAACAAAATGAAAAAAATCAAGTAAGAGAAAGTGCCATGAACAGCCTCACCGATTTAGAATTTGAAGGTTTTAGCTTTTATGGTAGAGTACAGGAAGGAATGGCATTTGAGAAGGATGGAAATTTTGTAGTAGTGAAAGCAGTATTTAAGAAAGAAGATTTCGCTGATGAAGTTGATGAACTGATTGAGGAGTTCGCTCGCAAACAGGCGAAAAAAGAAAATAAAGGTAAAGAAAAAGAAAGTGCTGATAGCGTGGTTGAAAAATTCACTGAATAATATTGTATCTGGTAGAGGAGTGTGTAATACATTTCGGGGCTGGGGAACCAGTAGCAGGGTTTGGGTGGGCTTCCTGCAAATTTTTAAAAAAGTTGAGATTTCGCTTGACAAAAAACAAAAAATATGGTATAATATATATACACCATAAAAAAGTCCCCATCGTCTATCGGCTAGGATGTCAGCCTGTCACGCTGGTGAGGCGGGTTCGATTCCCGCTGGGGGCGCCATGCTGGTATAACTCAATTGGTAGAGTGCCTCACTTGTAATGAGGGAGTTGCGGGTTCAAGTCCTGCTACCAGCTCCAAATGCAGGTATAACTCAGTGGTAGAGTTCTGGTCTGATACACCAGCGGTCGGAGGTTCAACTCCTCCTACCTGCACCAATATATTCAAAATATTTTTTGGAATTGAGAATGTTAGCTATATCAATTCCTATGACTAATAGGATAGACTATTCGGACAGGGCTCTGGTGGTTCGTTAAAAGGTGCAGACAGAGCGAGTGAGGTAGGGCTAAGAAATCCTCACTGGGGACAATCGGAGGGAGCCAAAGATATAAACCTAATCCCCATGGCGTTGAAAAGCTGAGAAGTATTTGCCACAGGGCTTCTCAGATACGTTGATCAGAACTCTGTGGCATATGTTGCGGCGTAGAGCAGTGGTCAGCTCACGAGCCTCATAAGCTCGGCGTCAGGGGTTCGAATCCCCTCGCCGCTACCAATGCGGATGTAGCTCAGTTAGGTAGAGCAGCGGACTTTTAATCCGTTGGTCGGCGAGTTCAAATCTCCCCATCCGCACCATTTCATTCAGGGGTAGCTCAATTGGTAGAGCAACGGTCTGTTAAATCGTTGGTAGTGGGATCGTAGCCCACCCCCTGAGCCAA
>PXBV01000358.1 GCA_003565575.1 Psychroflexus sp.
AAGGCTTGCAAAGATTTATTTAGTAAGACTAAAGTAAGACCAGAAGATGTGGATTTAGTTCTTTTTGCGACAGCAACACCAGACTTACCGGTTGCTTCTAGTGCCGCTTATCTTGCTACAGAGATAGGTGCGGTTAATGCCTTTTCATTTGATTTGCAATCGGCATGCTCAAGTTTTTTGTATGGTATGTCAGTTGCATCATCTTATATTGAGTCTGGTAAATATAAACACGTATTGCTGGTAGGCGCAGATAAGATGTCTTCCATCATAGACTACACAGATAGAAGTACCTGTATTATTTTTGGAGATGGAGGTGGAGCAGTTTTGTTTTCACCTAATACTGAAGGCTTAGGCTTACAGGATGAAATTATGAAAACAGATGGTAGTGGGAGAGAGTACTTAAAAATTAACGCTGGTGGCTCACAGTTACCTGCTTCTCAAGAAACCTTAGAAAATAAACAGCATTTTGTGTTTCAAGATGGTAAAACTGTATTTAAATTCGCAGTTTCTAAAATGGCAGGTGTAAGTGAAGAAATTATGCAAAAAAATAGTTTGAGTGCTAAAGATGTAAATTGGCTTGTGCCTCATCAAGCCAACAAGCGAATTATTGACGCGACTTCTAAGCGAATGAATTTAGATTCTGAAAAAGTATTGATGAATATAGAGCGGTATGGAAACACCACTTCCGCCACATTACCCTTATTATTAAGTGATTACGAAAAACAATTAAAAAAAGGGGATAACCTTATATTTGCTGCCTTTGGTGGTGGCTTCTCGTGGGGCTCTATTTATTTAAAATGGGCGTATAACTCTTAATCCCCTTAAAAAACTAAAAACTATGGATTTAAAGGAAATTCAAAATTTGATCAAATTTGTAGCAAAATCTGGAGCAAGCGAAGTTAAGCTTGAGACAGGTGATGTTAAAATTACTATCAAAACAGGAAGTGAAGACGATGGTAAAACCTATGTTCAACAATTCCCGATGAACATGCCTCAGCAGCAAATGCAACAAGCTCCAGTGCAGCAACAAACCCAGCCACAACAAGACTCTGGTGGTGAAAGTTCCGCTCCAAAAGCAAGTGATGATGATAAGTATGTGACTATAAAATCTCCAATCATTGGAACATTTTATAGAAAACCTGCTCCAGACAAAAAAGCTTTTGTAGAAGTTGGAAGTAAAATCAACGAAGGTGATGTGCTTTGTACAATTGAGGCAATGAAGCTTTTCAATGAGATAGAAAGTGAAGTTTCTGGAAAAATTGTAAAAGTCTTGGTAGATGACTCTTCTCCTGTTGAGTACGATCAGCCATTATTCTTGGTAGACCCGTCCTAAGTCCTTATCCAAAGAATTTTTTTTGATTTTTCAATAACCAAAACGAACATTCATGTTTAAAAAGATACTAATTGCAAACCGTGGAGAGATTGCCTTACGTATTATACGTACTTGCAAAGAAATGGGAATTAAAACGGTGGCTGTCTATTCCACTGCAGATAAAGAAAGCCTTCACGTGAGGTTTGCAGATGAGGCTGTTTGTATTGGACCTGCACCAAGTAGCGAGTCTTATTTAAAAATACCTAATATCATTTCTGCAGCAGAAATTACCAATGCAGATGCCATACACCCTGGTTATGGATTTTTGTCTGAAAATGCAGCATTTTCCAAAATATGTGAAGAGCACGATATCAAATTTATTGGTGCCAGCCCAGATATGATTGACAGAATGGGGGATAAAGCTAGTGCTAAGGCTACCATGAAGGCAGCTGGTGTTCCTTGTGTTCCCGGCTCTGATGGCATATTGAAAGACTTTGAAGATTGTAAAAAAGTTGCAAAAAAAATAGGTTATCCAGTTATGCTGAAAGCTACAGCTGGAGGCGGCGTAAAAGGAATGCGAGCTGTGAAAAATGAAGAACAGCTAGAGCACGCATGGGAATCTGCTAGACAGGAAGCTAAAGCAGGCTTTGGAAACGATGACATGTATATGGAAAAGCTTATAGAAGAGCCTCGCCATATAGAAATACAAATTGTAGGTGACCAAACAGGCAAAGCTTGCCACCTTTCTGAAAGAGATTGTTCCATCCAAAGAAGACACCAAAAGCTTACAGAAGAAGTTCCTTCTCCATTTATGACAGATGAGCTTAGAGAAAAAATGGGAACTGCAGCTGTAAAAGCTGCTGAGTTCATAAAGTATGAAGGTGCTGGTACTATTGAATTTCTTGTAGATAAGCATCGAAATTTCTACTTTATGGAAATGAATACGCGTATTCAAGTAGAGCATCCCATTACAGATATGGTGGTAGACCATGATTTAATAAGAGAACAAATTTTGGTAGCTTGTGGTGTGCCAATCTCAGGTAAAAACTACTACCCTAAGCTTCACTCTATAGAGTGTAGAATAAATGCTGAAGATCCTTTTAATAACTTCAGGCCTTCGCCAGGGAGAATTGAAACGCTTCACTTGCCAGGTGGACACGGTATCCGAGTAGATACTCACGTCTACAGCGGCTATGTCATACCTCCAAATTACGATTCTATGATTGCTAAGCTGATTGCAACAGCTCAAACTAGAGAGGAGGCCATAAATAAAATGAGAAGAGCTTTGAGTGAGTTTGTTATTGAAGGGATAAAAACTACCATTCCATTTCATGCGCAACTTATGGAGCATCCAGATTACGTTGAGGGCAACTACACTACTAAATTCATGGAGGATTTTGTGTTAGAAGAGATCGATGATGAAGATGACGAGTAATATCGCATCTTATTCAATGTGGATGGGCTTACGCCTGATTGGAGTGAAAAACCCGTAAAGTCTAAACCTCTGACACTTAATGCCCAAAAGCGACCGCTAGGAAGCTCTTTGGGCATGCTAGTGGAAGGGGTTTAGACTTGAGGATTTGTAGCGTAAAGCAGGATTAAGTTCTAATAGCCTGCTCTTCTGTTATTACTTGATCATTTTTTGGAAATGAATACGCTTATAAAATAGATGCCACGCTTGCCATTATGAATAAGCGTGTTTTCTTATACCCAGTCTTTTGGTGATTTCAGAACGTTTACAAGGTGTTCTTCTTCTGAGCCCTTTTCTGGTTTAACATTGTATTGCCATTGTACGTGAGGTGGTAAGCTCATCAAAATGCTTTCTATTCTACCGTTGGTTTTTAACCCAAACAAAGTACCTTTATCATGAACGAGGTTAAACTCAACATAACGACCACGTCTTATTTCTTGCCAGTCTCTTTGTTCTTGGGTGTACTCTAAATGTTTTCGCTTTTCTACTATTGGCATATAAGCGTCCAAAAAGCTATCTCCTACATGGGTAACAAACTTGTAAATTTCTTCTAAACTTCTGTCTGCTGTAGGTTTTAAGTAGTCAAAAAATAGTCCGCCAACACCTCTGGCTTCACCTCTATGAGAATTCCAAAAGTAGTTATCACAATTGGTTTTATACTGTGGATATAAGTTTTTCCCGAACGGATCACAGGCATTTTTGGATACTTGATGAAAATGTTCAGCATCTTCATTAAAAAGGTAGTAAGGGGTTAAATCTTGACCACCACCAAACCATTGATCTACAACTTTTCCTTCTTGATTGTACATTTCAAAATACCTAAAATTGGCGTGTACAGTCGGTACCATTGGGCTTTTGGGGTGCAAGACTAAACTAATTCCGCAAGCAAAAAAATCACAATCTTGAACGTTAAAATAATTTTGCATAGATTCTGGCAAATTGCCGTGAACAGCAGAAATGTTAACACCGCCTTTTTCTATAACGGCACCATTCTCTATAACTCTGGTTCTGCCACCACCGCCTTCTTTTCTTTTCCAGATATCTTCAGAAAATTTTGCGCTACCATCTACAGATTCAATTTGGCTTGTTATGATGTCTTGCAGTTTGAGTATGTAATTATAAAACTTATCTTTCATTGTCTTGAAATAGTTTAGACTTGATTCAGGTGAAATTTTAAATCAACTTTTAATGCGGATTTTAGTAATTTCAATTGAATAGGTGTGTGTTTATAAGTGATTAATTCTTTGAGCTTGCTTATATTGCAAAAATAAGGATTTAAAACGCTTCTAAAGAAGGTTTTGTTAAGAATAGAATAAACTACTTATCTTAGCTCCAAAAGGTTTCTGGGAATAGTACTTTTAATTAAAATCCATTTGAAATGAAATTCAATACCAAAGCCATTCACGGTGGGCAACAAAATGTAGATCCTGGTTATGGAGCAGTGATGTCTCCTATATATCAGACTTCTACGTTTGAACAAATTTCTCCAGGACAACACAAAGGCTTTGAATATGCAAGGAGTGGCAACCCTACTAGGTCTGCTTATGAGAAAGCTATTGCTTCTTTAGAAAACGGTAAACATGGTCTTGCCTTTGCTTCTGGCCTTGCTGCTATAGATGCTATTTTGAAACTTTTGAAACCTGGCGATGAGGTGATTTCTACTAATGACCTTTATGGTGGAAGTTACCGTTTATTTAATGGAATTTATAAAGACTTAGGTATTAAGTTTCATTTTGTGAACATGCAGGATCCAACGGCATTTCTTCCTTACTTGACAGAACATACAAAATTGATTTGGGCAGAAACTCCAACTAACCCACTAATCAATATTTTAGATCTTGAGGCTCTGTCTAAAATTGCTAAAACTCATAATTTGCTTTTGGCAGTAGACAACACCTTTGCAACAGCCTATCTTCAGCGCCCATTAGAGTGGGGTGCGGATATTGTAATGCACAGCGCTACTAAATACTTGGGAGGCCATAGTGATCTTATTATGGGCTCTGTAGTGGTAAGTGATGATGCTTTGGCTAAAAAACTTTATTTTATCCAAAATGCAAGTGGGGGCATAGCAGGGCCAATGGATAGTTTTTTGGCACTAAGAGGCTTGAAGACGCTTCCACTGAGGATGCAACGCCATTGTGAAAATGCTAAGGCTGTAGCTGAATTTTTACAACAACACCCAAAAGTAGAGCGTGTGTTTTGGCCAGGCTTGAGCAATCATCCACAGCATGACCTTGCCACAAAACAAATGCTAGATTATGGCGGAATGGTTGCTTTCACTACTAAAGGAAATTCCTATACAGAGGCTTTAAAATTTCTAGAACGATTGAAAATTTTTACACTTGCAGAATCACTTGGAGGTGTAGAGTCCTTGGCTGGACATCCCGTTACTATGACACATGCCAGTATTCCAAAAGCGGATAGAGAAAAAACAGGAATTGTAGACTCTCTTATAAGATTAAGCGTGGGTATTGAAGACAAAACTGATCTGCTTTTGGATTTAGATAAAGCCTTAGGTTAGGCAAGTTGTTCTCTAATCTATTTGATGAGCTATGCGTAAGGTTTAGATTTGGTTTTTAGGTAGTCTAATATCAAACAAATATTAATCAATTTTTAAGGTATCAATAAAATTGAAATTATATCTTTGCGAAACTAATAAAAAATCAACTGATTAATAAGAATATTTAAATGGATAAAGATTTAAAAAGTTTTTTAGATAAAGTTTCGGAAAGAAACCCAAATGAGCCAGAGTTTCTTCAAGCTGTTCATGAAGTAGCGGAAGCCATTATCCCTTTCATTGAGGAGAATCCAAAGTACAAAAATAAAAAGTTGTTGGAACGCATGGTTGAGCCAGAGCGCGTGATTACTTTTAGGGTAACTTGGATTGATGATCATGGAGAAATTCAAGTAAACAGAGGATTTAGAGTACAGATGAATTCTGCTATTGGCCCTTACAAAGGCGGCTTAAGGTTTCATCCATCTGTGAATTTAAGCATTTTAAAATTTTTGGGTTTTGAACAAGTTTTCAAAAATAGTTTGACTACACTTCCAATGGGTGGAGGCAAAGGAGGGGCAGATTTTGACCCGAAAGGTAAGTCAGATAATGAAGTGATGAGATTTTGCCAAAGTTTTATGACAGAGCTGTATAGGCATATAGGTTATAATACTGATGTGCCAGCAGGTGATATTGGGGTTGGCGCAAGAGAAGTAGGGTACATGTTTGGGCAATATAAACGCCTACAAAATGAATTTACTGGAATTTTAACAGGCAAGGGACTTTCTTATGGAGGTTCATTAATTAGACCAGAAGCTACCGGTTATGGCAACGTATATTTTACTAAGAGCATGCTTGAAACACAGGGAGATACTTTAGAAGGAAAAACTCTTTTGATTTCTGGCTCTGGTAATGTAGCACAATATGCTGCAGAAAAAGCGATTCAATTTGGAGCAAAAATTTTAACTATGTCTGATTCTGGAGGCTATATTTTTGATGAGAAAGGAATTGATAGCGAAAAACTTCAATTTATCATGGATTTAAAAAATGAAAAGCGTGGAAGAATTAAAGAATATGTAGACCAATATCCAGAGGCAAAGTTTGTGGAAGGTAAAACGCCTTGGCATGAAAAAGGAGACTTAGCGATGCCATGTGCAACTCAAAACGAACTTCATAAAGAAGATGCTCAAGCTTTGGTTAACAATGGTTGTATATTAGTAGGAGAAGGAGCTAATATGCCATGTACTCCAGAAGCTATTGAAGTGTTTCATAAAAACAAGATTTTGTTTTCGCCAGGAAAAGCTTCAAATGCTGGAGGTGTAGCTACCTCTGGTCTTGAAATGTCTCAAAACTCTTTGAGATACAACTGGACCGCTGAAGAAGTAGATGACAAACTCCAAAAAATCATGTCTGATATTCATGAAGCTTGTGTAAAATTTGGTA
>PXBV01000076.1 GCA_003565575.1 Psychroflexus sp.
AGAATTGAATAAACGATGGAGTCGTTTGTCTCTTTGAAAAGTGATGTTGATTCCTGTTTCTTGATGAGAATACACAGTTTTGATGTTATGCTGAGCATGAATTTTCTTGAAAGCAACTTCAGCAGAAGATGTTATCACTAAAATTTGAGTTTGGTATGCGGCTAGCTCTTGTTGCAACTCGTGTAAAGACTCTTTGATAAATCTAAAGTGCCGTTGGCTATAATGAGCATCCTCTAAAAGAATGGGTTCAAAAATATAAAGCAAAAGAACAGGATGTCTTTTTTGTAAGGCATTGAACAAAGGCGCATGATCCTGTAAACGTAAATCTCTTTTGAACCAAACTACATTCACCATGGATATTCATCTATTTTACTGTTTGTAATCTAAAAAAAACTCTGCTAAGCAAGGCATTTTATGTCATAAGTAGAATTGCGGAACAGGTTCAAGTTTTTTTTAAATCAATTCTACTCAGCAATTCATAATTATTATCTTCTTCAGAATTATAAGCGAAATTTCTTTAAATTTACATTATAAATACAAGTGATTATGCAAAAGATAACAGATTTTTCACAGTTAGACTTAACTAAGCAATACACCTATGCAGATTATCTTACTTGGCATTTTAATGAACGGGTTGAGCTTATAAAAGGCTGGTTGTATAAAATGAGTCCTGCTCCAAAAAGAATTCATCAAAAAGTTGAAGGAATTATATTTAATAAACTTTTTAATTTCTTAGAATCCTCCAAATGCGAAATTTATCAATCCCCTTTTGATGTTAGGCTTTTAAAGAACAGAAATGATGATAATGATAAAATATACACTGTAGTCCAACCTGATATTTGTGTGGTTTGTGATGAAAAAAAGCTAGATGATGCGGGTTGTGTAGGAGCGCCAGATTTGATTGTAGAAGTGCTTTCAGATAGTACTGCCAAAAAAGATTACAATGAGAAATTTAATCTTTATGAGGAAAATGCTGTAAAAGAATACTGGATTGTTAACCCAGCTACTAAAACCATAGAGGTGTTTGCTTTGGAAAATCTAAACTATAAATCTTTAGGTTTATTTAGTGAAAATGAAGGCGAAAAATATGTGGTTGGTCAATTATTTCCAGATTTGAAAATAGAATTGAAGACTATATTTTCATGAGGGGTAGAAAGTAGAAAGTACAAAGTGCAAAGTAGAAAGTAGAAAGTTGGAAAGTGACTCAGTTGAAAGTTATAAAGTGGAAAGTAGAAAGTGTTAAGTAGAAAGTTAAAAATACGAAGTTTAGAAAGCGTCGCAGTGAGTTGTGACGAAGTGAAGTAAGATAAAAAGGTGGTAGTTGTAAAGCTGCCGCCTTTTTTTTACAAAGTTTGAAAGTACAAAGTAGAAAGTGACTCAGTTGAAAGTAATTCAGTATAAAGTTAAAAAGTAGAAAGTTGAAAGTAATTCAGTAGAAAGTGAAAAGTTGGAAAGTTGAAAGTAAACTTTATAAACTTTTAGCTAAAAAGATTTTTTAGTTTAATAACAACTTGAGTACCAAGTGGACTATCGTTTATATCTTTTTTATCAATTATTCTAAAGCTAAGTTGAGTGTTAGATTGAGTTTTATTGAATAAATCGATGCGCTCAGCAATAATTTCCATACCCATACTTTTGTGATGCGCTTTGTCTTTTTTCTTTAAATTTCTTCCTATACCATTATCGTCTATGACCAAATAGGTTGTATTGTTTTTAATTTTAACGCTTATGCTTAAGCATTTATCCGTTTTTGGGCTTAATAATAAGCCATGCCATATCGCGTTTTCTAAAAAAGGCTGAATAAGTAGAGGTGGTATACAAACCTTTTCAATTTCAGGTAAATCTTCTCCAATTATTTTAAAACTAAAGTCTCTTTCAAACCTGTTTTCTTCTAGCAAGAGGTAATATTTAGCTAGTTTTAGTTCTTCCTGAAGAGGGATTACTTGCTCTTTAGAAGTCTCTAAAACCATGCGTGTGTACCTACTAAAAATTTTCAAATACTTTATGGCAGTTAGGTTTTGCTCACTCTGGATGAGGTAGGTAATTGCATTTAAGCTATTGAATAGAAAGTGAGGGTTTACCCGAAGACGTGTCACCAGTATTTCAGCTTGAGCCAAGTTACGCTCGTAAATCGCTTTTGTTTTTTCTTTTTCTTCTTGCATCAACTTAGCATTTGCTTTTTTTCTGCTCTTATGGTTACGATACTGTAACAGAAAAATAATAAGGATAGATGCAAAAGCTATGGCTAAAAGAACATTAGCCAACCTTCTAGTTTCCAATTGCTCTTCTTTACTATCTAAAAGGGCTTCTTGAAGTAGTTTATCTTTTTCTAGAAATTGAATTTGATTTTCTTTTTTTTCAAGATCGTACTCTCGCTTTAAAGCTTCAATTTTTACATTTTGCTCTTCAATTTCTATGCTATCTTTGTAGGCTTTGGAGGTCTTAAAATAGTCTAATGCGGTCTTGTAATTACCTTTGTTCTCCTGAAGCTGAGATAAGCTTAAACTGCTACTTTCAATAAGTCCAAATTGATTGAGGTCTTTAGCTAATTTTAAAGCCTGCTTAAAGTAAGCTTCCGCTTGGGTGAGTTGATTTTTTTTGAAATATGCATTGCCTAAACTTGAAATCAAATCTGCTTGCTTGTGTTTAATATCAAGTTGTTTAAATTTATCTAAAGACGTTTCAAAATAAGTAATGGCTTGATCTAAATCTTTTTCTTCTCGCAAGTAAGATATACCATAAAACTCTTCTGTAATAGCCAAACCAAAAAGGTCTTCTCTTTTTTCATTGAGCTTTAGCAGTTGGTTTAAATAGTCTCTAGCTGTAGAATAATCCTCTTGATGGATAAAGAAATCGCTTATAGACAGGTAATTCATAGCCATACCCAAGGTGTTGTTGCGCTGAGTTTCTGCTTTTAGTGACTCTTCAAAGTACTCTAATGCTTCCTCTTCTCTGCCCGGTACGTATACCAGAGTATTTCCAATTCCGTTGTTGGATATTGCAATATTTTTTAAATCATCCTCTTCTTCAGCAATTTTTAAAGCTTTTATATAATAGGACATTGCTGAGTCATAATTTTGATTATATCGGGCGGCCACACCAGCATTATTGCCAAAAATCATTTTATGTATGGGTTCTACATTTTTGTGTTCTACTAAATCAAAGGCTTTTGCATGTAAGCTTAGAGCTTCGTCATACTGCTCATGATACCGATTTAAAAGCCCTAGATTATCTAAGGTTATGGCATATTGTAACGTATCTTTAAGTTCCAATGCCAAGTTTACAGCTTCTTCTGCGTAGGCGTATTCTTCTTCTTGGTTGTGTGAATGCCTGTGCAGTTCTCTTGATAGTTCTATTGCATAAACTACCTTTAGAGAGTCATTTTTTGCGTTCTCAAAAGATATTTTTAAGCTACTGGTCTTGGTGTTGGATTGAGCAATTGAAATCTCAATAGAACCCAAAAGACACACAATTAAAAAGAGAAGAGTTTTTAATCTAACTTGGTAAGAAATGACAGTAAAACATCGATAAATAAAAGGGTTTTGAAACAAAATAAAAATAATTTAGATTTTAGTGTTATTACATCTTTTCTAAGAATTCAGATTTTTTGGCTCTAGATACTGGGATTAATTTACCGTTTTCAAGCAATACATAGCCTTCAGCTTTTTGATATTCTGCTACTTTATTAAGGTTGATTAGATAGCTATTGTGTATTCTAAAGAAATCAGATTCTGGTAATAAGGTTTGGATATCTTTTAATTTTTTTGAAATGAATAAAGGTTTCTTGTTTTCTAGATGAATTTTGCAATAATTTCCATCGCTTTTACAATAAATAATTTGATCAAGATTAATAAACATAAGTTTACCCTCTACCGGTATTGCTATGCGCTTGTTGGTGGTAGCAAGTAGGCGTTCTTCCAAGATATCATAAGAGTTTAGGTTTCGTTTTTTAGCTTTTAATTTTTCAACAGTTGCTACTAAATCATCAGAATCTATAGGTTTAAGCAGGTAATCCAAAGCGTTTTCTTTTATCGCTTTGTAGGCAAATTCACTATAAGCTGTCACAAAGACGATATGAAAATTTCGCTTTTGAAAGCAATCTAAAAACTGAAACCCATCCATTTCGGGCATTTTTATATCCAAAAATACACAATCTGGATCATTATATTTTAGATATAGGATGGCCTTTTCTGCGTTGGTAAAGGTTTTTAAGATATTTACCTCTTCACAAAAATTGTTGATTTCCCATTCTAAACTCTTAATTGCCTTGTGTTCATCATCTATTATAATAACGTTTAACATTTCAACAGATATATTTTTAAAATTACATAAAAATAATTTTCATAATCCCTAAAATGCATAATTGGTATCAATTAGTATGTAATTGGTAGAATTTATTCTATTGTAAGAACTTTTAGCCTAGAGGCTAAGTGAAATTAATGAGTAATAAAATAAATTTCAAAATTGACATTGTTTTATGTGAAAAAGAAATTATTAAATAGTATTAAGCTTGAAGTGTACTTCGGTTCCTAATTCCTTTTTGTTTTCACCATAAAGGTCTAGGATTTTAAATTGATAGTTAAGCTTTTCTTTAGCATTAAAAATATCTAAACGTTCTTGAGTTATTTTCAAACCGAGTGAGGTTTTAGGTAATTTTTTTAATTGGTTGGTAAATCTGGCTTTTGCTCTTCCTACACCATTATCTTTTATTTTTAAAAGGAGTCCATCTGGTGCTGAAATGACTGTAATGTTTAATTTTTTGTTTTTAGTTAATGGAGATAATCCATGCCAAATTGCATTTTCAACAAAGGGTTGTAAGGTTAATGGAGGGATCTTGATTTTTGCTAGATTAATTTCATCAGGTATTTCTAGTGTATAGCAAATGCTATTCTCAAAACGTATTTGCTCTATAGCGATGTAAAGTTGTAGTAATTTTAATTCCTCTTCCAATGTGATGGTTTCTTCTCTTGAGCTTTCTAAAATGTTTCTCACTAATTTTGAAAATTTATTGAGGTAGTATACTGCCTTTTCCTTTTTATTTTCAATCAAGTAAACTTTAATAGAATTGAGTGCATTAAAAATAAAATGCGGATTCATTTGATTGTGTAAAAGGCTGATTTGTAACTTGTTGATTTGAGATTCATACTCAGACTTGATTTGAGCCATCCTATCCTTTTCTGCTTTTTTAAGCAGTCTAGAAATTTCTTCGTCTCTATTTTCTAGGCTTTTGCTGAGCTGTTTGTTGATGGATTTGTTTTCTTGAAATTGATCTTGAAGTGTATCGTTTATCATTTTTACTCTATAACTTAAGCCAAGAGAAAACACAATCTGCTCAATGAATATACCTAGATAAAAAAACAGTATGGGATATAAATAAAACGATTTCTGAGCTATGTCAATACTCGTTTTATAGTTATAACCATTAAATGTAAGAACTAAAGCTAAAATGGCTAAGCACAAATAAACCAAACTGCCAGAAACAAAAAAATACTTTAAATAACCAGGTGTTTGACTAGCTTTATACAAAGCCATTAAGCCCATAACAGAATTGAACGGCGCATATAGATAAAAATAGTAAGTATTGAATAGTTTGGAATTACCACTTATAGTAGCTACTAAAAAAACAAGAGTACTCACTACAATCACGTACATTAAGGTAATTTTTATAAACTTAGTAAACTTCGGGAAGTAGGTTTTTACCTCTAGAAAATAGAGAAAAAAATACATGTAAAAACTATAAAAAAGAGTTTGAGAATAGAAATTATAGGCCGGAGGAATTACCTTCTCAAAGTATCTATAAAGTTCTAAATATGGAGATTTAAGGATAACATAAGAGAGAAGGAAAAAGGTGTACAGCGCATAATAGGTATAGGTTTTTTCTTTTGAAAAAATTGCGATAAGAATAGATATTAAGGTAAATACTAAAAGCAGTACAACATTTATATGCCAGAAAAAATCTACTAAAAAGCGCTCATCTAGCTTCATTATATCTTATCTAAAAAATCTGATTTTTTCTTTCTAGATACGGGTATTTTTTTGCGATTACACATTTCTACATAAGCTTCTGTTTTATAGTAGGCTTTTACTTTACTTAAGTTAACAATATACGAATTGTGTACTCTAAAAAACTCATGGCTTGGAAGTAATTCTTCAATTTCTTTCAATTTTTTTGAAATGAAAAGTTTCTGCTCATCTGCTAAAAACATTCTGGTATAGTTACCATCACTTTCACAATAAAGGATTTCATCAGATTCTAAAAAAATTAGTTTGCCATCCACACTTATTTTGATACGCTGATCTTTTATAGCCATAAGGCTTTCTTCTAGCGTATCTCTAGTAAGTCTATTCTCGACGTTATAGGCTACTTTATTCACAGCATGTATCAAATCATCCGTATCTATTGGTTTGGTTAAATAATCCAAAGCATCTTGTTTGATAGCGTCAATTGCAAATTCATTGTAAGCTGTTGTGAATATAACAGAGAAATTTCGTCTTTTTAGCCTTTCTAAGAAAGTTAAACCACTCATCTGTGGCATTTGTATGTCAAGAAACAATATATCTATTGTGTTCTTTTCTAAAAATATTAGTGCATTTTCTGGATTTGTAAAGCTTTCTACAACATGAACGTTTTTACAAAAGTTTGATAGCTCCCAGGATAAACTTTTTATCGCATTTAATTCATCGTCAATAATAACTGCCTTTAGCATCT
>PXBV01000007.1 GCA_003565575.1 Psychroflexus sp.
AGTTCAAATCTCTATATTTGTATTATTCTACATACCTATGAAACGCAAAGACTTAGACACCATTGACTCTAAAGAATTTATTATAATTAAGGGAGCTAAGCTTCATAATCTCAAGGATATAGATGTGGTTATCCCTAGAAATAAGCTTGTGGTAATCACGGGACTTTCTGGCTCTGGAAAGTCCAGCTTAGCTTTTGACACGCTCTACGCCGAAGGGCAGAGGCGTTATGTAGAAAGTTTATCTGCTTACGCTAGGCAATTTCTAGGACGTTTGGATAAGCCTAAAGTAGATGATATCAAAGGCATAGCACCCGCTATAGCAATTGAGCAGAAAGTAAATTCTACCAACCCACGCTCAACGGTAGGAACGTCTACAGAAATTTATGATTATTTAAAATTACTTTATGCAAGAATTGGCAAAACCATTTCTCCCGTGTCTGGAAATGAAGTTAAAAAACATACAGTAACTGATGTTGTTGATTTCATTAAAGCACAAGATGAAAAGCAAAAACTGCTCCTCTTGGCTCCTATTATTTTAGAAAAAAAACGCACGGTTGAAGAAAAAATAAGCATACTTCAACAACAGGGCTTTAGTAGAATCAAAATAGACGATAAGGTTTTTAAAATTAGTGAGGTTGAAGCTAAAAAGATCTCAAAAACCAGTAAGCTTTCTATTGTTGTAGATAGAATTGTAGTGAAAGATGATGAAGATTTTTATAACCGGTTGGCAGATTCTATCCAAAACGCATTTTTTGAAGGAAAAGGTGAACTTCATATAGAAGAGGTTTCTAGCGGAAAAATAACCAATTTCAATAATAAATTTGAATTGGACGGAATGGTGTTTACAGAACCCAATGTGCATTTATTCAGTTTCAATAATCCGTTGGGAGCATGCCCCAAATGTGAAGGTTATGGCGATATTATAGACATTGATGAAGCTCTAGTCATCCCCAACACTGGTCTCAGCCTGTACGAAGGAGCTATTGCACCTTGGAGTGGGGATACATTGGGGTGGTACAAAAAAGAGTTTATTAAACATGCTCATAAATTTAATTTTCCTGTACATACACCTTATTTTGAATTAACCGAAGATGAAAAAAATACCATTTGGAATGGAAATCAATATGTAACTGGGGTCAATGAGTTTTTTGAAACCGTAAAAGCTAAGGCTTACAAAATACAAAACAGAGTTTTACTTTCTAGATACAGAGGCCGAACCCGATGTCCAGAATGCAAAGGTCGCCGTCTGAAAAAGGAAGCTACATATGTAAAAATTGGTGGTATTGACATTACTCAACTTGTTGATTTACCTATAGATGAAGTGAGTTCTTTTTTTCAAAAATTAAAATTGAATCGGCATGATGAGAAAATTGGCAAGCGCTTATTGAAAGAAATCCATAACCGACTAAAATTTTTAATGGATGTTGGCCTTACATATCTTACCTTAAACAGAAAATCCAACACCTTGTCTGGTGGAGAATCTCAACGTATCAATCTGGCCACATCTCTTGGAAGCAGTCTTGTGGGTTCCATGTACATTTTGGATGAACCCTCTATTGGCTTGCATTCCAAAGACAATGAAAGACTTATAGAAGTTTTAAAAAACCTTAGAGATTTAGGCAATACTGTGATAGTTGTTGAACATGATGAGGACATCATGAAAGCAGCAGATTACATCATAGATATTGGACCAGAAGCTGGCACACAAGGCGGGAACTTAGTTGCGGAAGGCACTTACACACAAATCCTTAAGGCAAAATCCCTCACTTCCCAATACCTCAATGGTAAGATGGAAATAGAAATTCCTAAAAAAAGACGTACTTCAAAGGCTTACATTAAATTAAAAGGAGCTAGAGAAAACAACTTGAAAAACATCTCAGTAAACGTGCCATTGGATAGTTTTGTTGCAATTACAGGGGTTTCTGGTAGTGGAAAAAGCACGCTGGTAAAGAAAATTCTTTATCCAGCAATGATTAAACACAATGGAGGTTACGGCACCAAAGCTGGTCAGTTTGATGGCATTGAAGGAAATTTTAAACACATTAAGCGTATAGAATATGTTGATCAAAACCCGATAGGAAGATCCTCTAGGTCAAATCCCGTAACCTACATCAAAGCTTATGATGATATTAGGAACTTATTTGCAAAGCAAAAGCTATCCAAAATCAGAAATTTCAAACCTAAGCATTTCAGTTTTAATGTGGAAGGTGGACGCTGTGACACCTGTGAAGGAGAAGGCGAAGTAACCATTGAAATGCAATTCATGGCCGATGTGCACCTGGAATGTGAAGCTTGCCATGGAAAGCGCTTCAAGCAGCAAGTTTTGGATGTAGAGTTTGAAGGCCAAAACATAGATAATATTTTATCTATGACTATAGATGATGCTATGGAGTTTTTTTCTTCTCATAACGAAACTAAAATATCAAACAAACTAGAAGCTTTACAAAGTGTTGGCCTTGGATATGTTACCCTTGGGCAGAGTTCCTCTACACTTTCTGGTGGTGAAGCACAACGCATCAAATTAGCGTCGTTTTTAACTAAGGGCAAAAATGCTGATCAAACTTTGTTTATTTTTGACGAGCCTACCACTGGCTTACACTTTCACGACATCAATAAGTTATTAAGCTCTTTTGAAGCCCTCATTGAAAATGGACACAGCGTCGTGGTGATTGAGCACAATATTGACCTCATCAAGTGTGCAGACCATATTATTGACTTGGGACCTGAAGGCGGTATAAATGGCGGTCAACTTTTAGCAGAAGGGACACCAGAAGAAGTGTCCAAGGTAAAAGCTTCATTTACTGGTCAATTTTTGAAAGCAAAACTTTAGAACTTACAGTTGATTAATTTTCTGAAATTTTAAGACGTCATCTTTTTTACAATTTTTGTGTAAAAAAAAGTCACGTCGTTGGACAAATCAGCTTTCAAACTAATAATCACGTAAATTACTGTCACGAGTATTGACTTCATCAGGATGTTGAGCAAAGCAAAATTAAAGGTAAAATCCCAAAGGTAAAAGCTAAGGCTAACAGCTAAAATCATCAGAGCTATCAAAAGGCTTTTCAAAGTAAAAGGGTGAATTCCAAAGGTAATTCTTACAAAAATTAACTTGAAAAGATTATAGGCTAAAAATGAAGCAAATGTAGCATAAGCCGCACCGTAGATTCCATAAATCGGAATTAGCCAAACATTCAACACAAAAGCAACTCCTACTAAAAGAACTCCAGCTAGCAGTACAGTTTTATAGTATTTTGAATTAAAAATAATGCTGTTGTTATTGCCCAAAACATTATCAGATAATTTTACAATACTGATTAAAAAAACAATGCTAATACCAGCTCTGTATTCTTCTGGTATTAACACATAAAGTTGATTTACGTTCACAACAATAAGTATAAATACTAATCCACTTATCAAAAACAACGTATTGGAGCTTCTTTTGTAAAGGTCTGCCATCAAGTCATGTTCTCCATGGTTGAGGTATTTGGCGGTGATAGGGTTTGTAATTTGATGCATGGCCTTAGAAGGCACAGCTATGACTGTTGCTATATAAATAGCGATACCATAAATAGAAACATTTTCTATAGGCATAAAGTGTTCTATCATAACTTTGTCCAAATCAAACAGAGCCACAGCCACAGTGCCAGCAATAAAAATGAGTAGTGAATAATTGAGAATGTTTTTCAGATTTGGAGGGCTTTTAAAATAAAGTTGTGGAGCATGAAGTTTTAAGGCATAAACTACCATCCCAAGAGTTCTTAATACAAAAACACCTATCAAAAGGTAAATGAAAGAATGAACGCTAATTAATTCAGCAAAAAGAAAAAGCAGTAAGGTGCTAATGGCAAGTCTATGAAACACTTCACGCATAAGCGTACCAAATACACTTTTGAAGTGAACTTTTGCCCAAGCAAAAAAGACTTCAAAATAGGCTGTAGCTATAGCAATAACAAAAATCCCCCAAATATAAGGCTGAACAAGATCGTTTTCACCATCAAAATAGCTGAGTATAACATCATAAAATAAATAGCCTAAGCCACCTATAATTGCTCCAAGCAAAAGCGGTAAAAACAAAGCGAAATTGAGTAATTTATCCGCATCTTCCTTCTTGTTGAAACTTGTATAAAACTTAACGATAGTATTATGGATTCCGAGAGCCATAAACGGCCAAAATAAATTTCCTGCAGAAAGCAAAAAAGCAACCAAACCGTAATACTCTGGGGTAAGAAATTTCGGATAAAGAAATAGCACATTGAGGGCACCAACTCCAAAGCCTATATAGGTTGAAATCAAATTGTTTAGCGATTGTTTGGCTACAATTCCCATTCAAGTTAACGAATTAAAGTGGCTAATTTATGAGTTAAATTCCTTCGACTATATTGTTCAATAGTTTGAGTGCTAGCCTTCAAGTTTCCTTTCAAAAAGGCGTCAAAAGACTTTTGGATAAACCCCTTTATTTTAAATTTTTGATCATAAGTAAAACATACACCTGCACTAGTTTCTGAAATGATTTTAGACACATCCCAATCTTGTGGACCAATGGCAAGAATAGGACGCTGAGATGCTAAGTATTCAAAAAGTTTTCCCGGAATAATTCCTTGAGTTTCTGGCTTATTAATTTCTAAAAGCAATAGCAATTGTGAACTGTGCTGATGCACTATAGCTTCCTTATGCTCAAGATAACCAGGAAGGCTTATGAATGATTTTAAGCCATGTTTATAAGCAGACTCCAAGACAGACTCACTCACTTTACCAACTAGCTTAAGCTCAAAAAAATCTTTAAACACAGGATTTTCATCTATCATTTCTGATAAAATCTCCCACAAAACTTCTGGGTTTCTTTCGCTTAATAAAGAACCTATATGAGAAACGGTAAAATTTTCACTTAGCTCTGTTTCAACATCTGTTACTTCATAACCGTTGGTAATGACCTCTACAGGAGTTGTTGTTTTTTGTTGAAATTCAACTTTGGTTTGAAAGCTTGTGGTTATCAATTGATCCGCAGCAGTTAAAACATCAGCTTCTAATGCCAAATGCTTTTTTTCAGAATTTTTGGTAAGTTTTAGGGCTTTATGGTAACCAATAGTTGTCCAAGGATCTCTAAAGTCTGCAATCCATTGTAATTCTGGTAAATATCCCTTTAGCCTTTGCCCGATTAAGTGAACACTATGTGGTGGCCCTGTAGTTATGATAGTTTGGATCTGATGATGGTGCAAGTAATCTTTCAAAAATGAAACTGAAGGCTTTACCCACAACACCCTCGCGTCTGGAATAAAAAAATTACCTCTGAGGTAAAGCATAAATTTTTCCTTCCAGGATTGCTTGTGGTCTTCTTTTATAATACCACTGCTTATGGTTTTAGATTTAGATTTTGAAAGCAATTCTGCAAAGGCATATGGCTCTATAATTGGTCTTTCAATAACCTTGACTTGAGGGCTTACTTTAAGAGAAGTGTCTATTATAGGATAATGAGCATTTTTAGGTTTGTACACGATGGGTTGAAATCCAAATTCAGGTAAATACTTAGAGAAGGTAAGCCAGCGCTGCACCCCTGGCCCACCAGCAGGGGGCCAGTAATACGTAATGATTAAAACGTTCTTCATGATTTAAAAATTACTTCCGTTTTATGGTATATCCCAATCCACCCAAAATAATAATGGAAAGTAAGATAAAGCTTGCTAATGTAAGTTTTCCACCAAAACTCACAACATCGGGTTGAAATGAAAATTTCACGTGGTGACTTCCTGCAGGTAATTCCAAAGCTCTCAACACATAGTTAGCTCTAAAATGTTCAATTTCTTGTCCATCTATGCTAACTTTCCACCCTTTAGGGTAATAAAGTTCAGAAAACAGAGCTAGACTTTCATTTTCTACAGTGTAGGTATAAACCAGCTCATTTTCTGAGTAGGAAGTTAATTCAATATGATCTGAAAGACTACGATTGTAGGTTGTATTGGCATAATTAAATTCGTTTTGCTCTACAACTGCAGTCGTTTTTGGATTGATGGTATCCAAAGCCAAAATGGCTTTGTTGGCATTTTCAACACCTACCAATTCATCAACAAGCCAAGCGTTGCCTAGATGATCTGGATTTTGTTGCTGTACAGCTTTACCTTCATTATCAAAAATAAAGTATTTCACATTAAGCATATTTAAGATACTCTGCTTGCCTTCATAGATGTAAAAATCAAATAACTCTTGAATTCTTCCAGGCTTTGCCGCATGATAACCACCAATAGAATTATGAAAGTAGGAAGCTCTGGCGGAATTAAGCGGGTTGGAAGTCAAATCATAAACCCTAAAATGAGAATTATCCTTTTGAATTTCTAAATCGGCTGATGTAGGACTAAATGGCGTTTCCATTTTAGATATAGCTACAAAATCATCTGCATTTACATATCTGGTGTTGACACCAATCAAATCAACTAGTATAAAAACTCCAACCAAGGCCAAAAAAGCAGGCATTTTCACCTTTTGCTTTAAGTAAGCATACACAGCAGCAGCTATTAATACTACAAAAACCAAAGAGCGTATAGTATCAGAAACAAACATAGACTTTCTATCTTCCTTAAGCGCTCTTACAAATTTTGCTCCGTAATTCTCAAAAAACATAGCATCATTGGCACTACTAAAATCAAATAAAACAGATTTAAACAAAAGGAATAAAAG
>PXBV01000305.1 GCA_003565575.1 Psychroflexus sp.
AGATGACCTAAACTCTGAGCTTGAAACCATAATCGTCTCTAAGCAAAATGAGCAAAATACGAGTTCTTCTTTTACTTTAACTGGAAAAGCTTTAATGGCTAACACTGGAGAACCTATTGGAAGTTTAAGCCTTCAGGTAGAGAACAGTTCAAAATTTTCTATAACCGATGTAGATGGAAATTACTCCATTACACTAGAAAGAGGAGAAAATGTGGTGACTGTCCAAGCCATGGGTATGAACACCACCACCAAGCGTTTCATTATGTATGGAGATGGAAGCTATAACTTTATCTTGACAGAAAGCTTGGAGTCTTTAAGTGAAGTTTTGATAAGTGCAAGTGCACAAGCCAATACACGGCAAACGCTTGCTGGAGTATCCAGAATAGAAGCTCAGAGCATAAAAAAAATTCCTTTAGTCTTAGGAGAACGAGATATATTAAAAGTAGCAACTACATTACCGGGTATATCTACAGCTGGAGAGGGCGCAAGCGGCTTTAATGTGAGAGGTGGTAAAGCAGATCAAAATTTATTTCTATTAGATGGAGGTACAATTTATAACCCCACGCATTTTTTTGGAATCTTTTCTGCTATAAATCCCTTCACCTCTGATGCTGCACAGATATATAAAGGGAGTATTCCTGCAAAATTCGGAGGGCGTTTAGCTTCCGTTTTTGACATCAGTACAAAAACAGCATCCAAAGAGGAGTTTAGTGGAGAAGCTTCCATAGGACCAGTCACTGGAAATGTAATGATAGAAACCCCAATTATAAAAGGTAAATCTAGTTTAATTGTAGGTGGTAGAGCTACGTATTCCGATTGGATCCTTAAAAATTTAGATGATCCTGTTCTGAAAAACTCCAGTGCTTCGTTTTATGATTTAATAGTCAAATACGATCATGACATCAACAAAAAAAATGATTTAAGCATAACTGGATATTACAGCAACGATTTATTCAACATTACCATAGACTCCGTGTTTTCTTACAGTAACACCCTAGCCACACTAAACTGGAAAAGAACGATTAGCGACGATACGCGATCCAATCTAAAATTTACTCATAGCAGATACGAATTTGGGATAGAATTTGAAGGACGAACAAACGCTAATTTCGATTTTGGATTTAATTTATCAGAAACTGAAATCAACTACAACCTCAATCATAGCATTAAAGAAAAGCACCGTTTAGATTTTGGTGTAGCATCAAAACTTTACAGCATCAATCCTGGGCGAATAGAGCCTTTGGGAGAAGACTCAAGAGTAGTTCCTTTATCCATAGATAGTGAAAAAGGACTAGAGTCGGCCATCTATTTTTCAGATGAATGGACTCTAGACGAACATTTGTCTATCAATGCTGGAGTAAGGTTTTCTATGTTTAATTTTTTAGGAGAAACCACACAGCGAAATTATGAGCCAGACAGACCTATAAATAATGCTTCCGCAATTTCCACTGAAAGTTTTGGCAACAACGAAGTTGTACAAACCTATGCAGGTCCTGAATTTCGGTTTTCTGCGAGATACTTATTCGACCCTTCGTTCTCTATAAGAGCCGCCTATAATAGTACCTTACAATACATTCACACCCTATCCAACAACACTACAGCATCACCAATTGATACATGGAAGCTTTCTGATCGATTTATTGAGCCTCAACGAAGTGAGCAATACTCTCTAGGCCTTTTTAAAAATCTCCAAGGAAATATGTATGAATTGAGTTTGGAAGGTTATTACAAAAATTTACAAAACACCTTAGATTACAAGGTAGGAGGTCAATTATTACTGAATGAATTTGTAGAAACCGAAGTGCTACAAGGTGATGGTAAAGCCTACGGAGTAGAGCTACTACTTAAGAAAAATGAAGGCGACTTGAACGGGTATCTTGGCTATTCTTACTCACGTGTATTCTATAGGCTAGACAGTGAGTTTTCAGAAGAACGTGTAAACCGCGGCGAGTTTTTTCCAGCTAATTTTGATATTCCACACGAACTAAGTTTAATATTAAATTACAAGCTTACCCAGCGTTACAGTTTTTCTGGTAATTTTATTTATCAAACAGGAAGACCCGTAACCTTTCCCGTGGGTGCTTTTCAAGAAGGCGGAAATAACTATGTGCTATTTAGTGACAGAAATCAATTTAGAATACCAGATTATTTTCGAGTAGATTTGGGCATTAATATAGAAGGTAACCATAAGATACAAAAATTTGCTCATAGCTTTTGGAATATTTCAGTTTACAATGTTTTAGGGAGAAACAACCCTTATTCTACTTTTTTTGTCACCGATAATGGGGAGATAAGAGCTTTTCAAAGCTCCATATTTGCAGTACCTATTCCTACAATAACTTACAACTTTAAATTTTGATACTTTTAGACATAAGAACAATGAAATATACTTTCCTACATATAAAGTTACCGCTAAGGTTAGTATCGTTTTGCCTCATAGCTTCTGCTTTTTTGCTATCTTGTGTGGAAGAAATTGAATTATCTACTCAAAACTTTGAGAGTTTGTTGGTGGTTGAAGCTAATATTACCAACGAACTAAAACAGCAAGAAATCAGGCTTTCCAGGACGTTTAGGTTTGAAGACCTAGGCCCATCAAAAGAAACGAATGCCTCTGTAATTGTGTTGACTGGAAATGATACTGCTAGAAACTTTACAGAAGTACAACCAGGTGTCTACCGCTCCAACCAAGCTTTTGCAGCTGAAGAAGGTGTGAGTTACAGTCTTGAAATCCAAACACAAGACGGTAAAAATTATAAATCTACTCCTGTAGAGCTAGAAGACACGGCAGAAATTGAATCCATTGCGGCTGTAGCGTCTCAAGATAGTTTTGGAAACCCTGGAGTATCTATACTTGTAAACAGTAAAAGTAACTCTGGACAAGGTTTATATTATAGGTATGAATACGAAGAGACCTATAAAATCATTGCTCCTTTATGGAAGAGTGATGATTTTGTAACTGTTGGTGGAAATGGATGTGGAGTTTCTGTAGCTCCTAGAACTAGAGAAGAACGTGAATGCTTTAAAACAGAAAAATCTATAGACATCATTTTAGGCCAAAGCATAGGACAACCTAACGGAGAACTCGAAAATTTAGAAACATATTTCTTAGATGCAAATCTGACGAAAATAGCGCATCGCTACAGCGCTCTTTTAAAGCAATATGTGATTTCTAGTGAAGTCCATAGTTATTTTGAAAAGCGTCGTAATCTTTCCTCATCAGAAAATCTGTTTTCTCAAACTCAACCCGGATTTCTGGAAGGTAACATTACATCTTTAGACGCTCCTAATGAGGAACAAGTCATAGGTATATTTTATGTGTCTACGGTAACAGAAAAACGGTTCTTTTTCAATTGGGTAGATTTATTTCCGGACCAAAGACCACCTCAAATTTTTTGTAGAATTACTGCCCCTCCCTTAACAGACATGGCAGGAAATTGCATTTTAAAAAGTCAAGTAGAGGCAAATTTCATAAGGTATTGGGATGAAAATTTAGAACCTAGCCAAGGTGAAGGTCCTTATCTAGTTGTAAGAAGACCATGTGGAGATTGCACTGTTTTAGGTGATAATGTAGTTCCAGAATTCTGGGTAGAATAATTGCGTATGAAATTTATAAGCTATCTTTTTATTGTTAAAGCACTTTTGAATCTTTGGAATACACATGCGCAACCAAATAACCAGAGCATAATTGACAGTGTTGATTTGCCAACAGAATCTATTGCTTTACACTTCAATAGCTCACTTTATTTTGTGGGTGAACGCGCTTTGTATAAAATGTATGTCACGACTAGCACAAACACCTTCAGTAATCACAGTAATGCGGCATATATATATTTGTACGCTAATGAAGATGAAGAAGTTTTACGTCAAAAAATCAGACTAGATAACGGGCAAGGTGCGGGCGATTTTGTCATTCCATCTGAAATAGAAACAGGTCTATATAAACTAGTAGCCTATACCAAACTTGGTCTTTTACAAAAAGAACCTAATGTTTTTGTAACAGATATAAGTATCATCAATCCCTACCAGCCTATAAATCTTGAACGTGTTTCGATGGAATTAGGCCAGCCAGAAATTAAAAACCCTCAAGATCATACAATATCAGCACATTCATTTCAGTTTAAAATTAACGGAAGGAGCTTCAGTAAACGAGAACTGGTAGAGGTAGAACTTTCCACAATGCAACCATCCGTTTGCGGAAGCTATTCGGTGTCTGTTCGAAAAACAGATGCTTTTAACACTGATAATATACCATCTGTATTAAATTCAAAAGAAAAATTACAAAGGCTTGACATAAAAAACAATGCTCCAAAACTTCCTGAATTGAGAGGAGAAATTATAAGTGGTAGCATCTCTACATCCAATATAGACGCGCCTATGGCCAACCAACCTATCTCGCTTTCTATTCCTGATAGGGATTTTGTTTTTAAAATAGGAAGAACAGACGCTCAAGGACGTTTTCAATTCCACATCAATAGGTTATACAGTTCTAATGAAGCGTTTTTTTACATCATGAACGAGTGGAGTGAAGATTACAGCATTTCATTAGACAAGGAACCCATATTGGATTTGTCTAACTTGAGGTTTGATAAATTGACACTCAATGCAAACTTAGAAAATGAAATAATCAACCGGAGTCTAAAAAATCAAATTGAAGATAGTTACGCTGTTGCCAAACCTAATACTAAAAAAACATACAAAACCCTTCCTTTTTATGCTTCTCAAGGAAAAACCTATTCTCTTGATGATTATACAAGGTTTCCTAGCTTAGGAGAAACCTTTGTTGAAATTATTCCGGATGCTTCTTTCAGAAAGAGAAAAAATTCAGACTACTATATACGGGTAATGGCTGTAAATGACTTTTTACGTTCTCCTTTTGACGCCTTGGTTTTGATAGACGGCGTTCCTATCCAAAACCATACTTCACTTTATAATTATAACGCCTATGATATCACTTCTATTCATGTTATAAGAGATAAGTATTATTATGGCGGTCAAGTGTTTCAAGGTGTAGTTGCCATGGTTTCAAAAGAAAATACATTTGTAAAGCAAATTCAAGCATCAGGAAAAAACCCTACCCCTCTTTTCAATCCTGAGCTGCAAAAAAACTATTTCAAAGCAGATTACACGAAACCTGAAATGTTCAAATATATTCCTGATTTCAGAACGCAGTTGTATTGGGAACCCAATCTTAACATTTCAAGTACTAAAAGTGAATTTAACTTTTACACTTCTGATGAAAGTGGTACGTATGAAATTATTATAGAAGGATTTACAAAAAATGGTGAGCCTGTAAGAATCTTAGAAACATTTGAAGTACACTAGATCAATTTTATAAAAATTAAAACCTGATTAAGCTGTAACTAAATGTTGATAAATAAATTATTCTAAAAGTGAACAAAACTAAACAAGTCAATTACCAAAGCACCAACACCTACTCCACACTTAATCGTCTTACTGAAAAGACTAGAAATATTTGGATTGTTTGCCATGGTATCGGATTTTTGAGTAAATACTTCATCAATTATTTTAAAGATTTAAAGCCTGATTTCAATTATGTTATTGCACCTCAAGCACCTTCCAAATACTATCAAACAAAAGCTTACAAATATGTTGGTGCTTCTTGGCTAACTAAAGAAAATAGAGAGTTGGAAACTGAAAACGTTCTTAATTACTTGGACGCTGTCTTAAAAAATGAAAATCTACCAACAGATAAGAATATCATTTTGATGGGCTTTTCACAAGGGGTATCTGTTGTGACTCGGTGGATAGCTCAACGCAAAATAAACTGTGACTATCTTGTGTTACACTCTGGAAGTATTCCTACTGAATTTAACCCAGATAGCTTTGCGCATTTACCTGATTTAATAACTACTGTTATTTACGGAACTGAGGACGAATATTTAACTCAAAAGAAACTGAACACCCAACTCAACTATGCCAATAAGATTTTTCCAAATCCTGTGAAAGTCATCACCTTTGAAGGTAAACATGAAATGAGCAAGCAAAGTTTAAGTGATCTTTTTCCATCAGACGACATTGAAACACCAGATTTTTGAAAAACTGAAGTCGGTTTTAAAAAAATCCTTTAATTTTATATAAAATATTAATTTTCATGAAAAAACAACAACGCGTACATATAGAAAATATTCAACCTCAACTGAACCAAGGAGAATTTCCTATCAAAAGAGTGCTTGGTGAGTTCGTTCACATTAAAGCAGATGTACTTGCAGACGGTCATGATATTTTACAAGCGGCAGTAGTCGTGAATCCTCCACAAACAAGAAAAAAAGAAGAGTATCAACTTACTGCTGAGTTTAATGATACTTATTTTGGCCATTTTAAAGTTCAGAAACAAGGCTACTATACTTATTACGTAGAAGCTTGGATTGACCATGCCTTGACTTGGCAGCACGGTATCGAGGCCAAATTGAAGGATGGGCAGCATGTAAGTAGCGAACTTTTAGACGGTGTACAATACTTGGACGCCGTGAAAAAAAAATCCAAATCCAAAGACGATAAAAACTACCTATCTGAATTAAAAACATGTTTTCAATCCAAGGATTATTATAACAAGGCCGTAGAAGAAGCAACATCTAGTAGGCTGAGAGCGCTTTTTGAAACTTATCC
>PXBV01000363.1 GCA_003565575.1 Psychroflexus sp.
TTAATTTCTAAAATTCTTCCTTTTTCATCTACCAAATAATACTCTGGTAAATCCATCACACCCATATCTGTAGCCATTTCCCCAGTAAAACCTGCATCTATTCTTAGGTTTGTCCACGGAAGTTTTTCTCTTGCCACCGCCTCAGACCAGTCTTCATGATTGGCATCTAGTGTAATACCAATTATTTCAAAGCCCTTTTCATGATAGGTTTCATAAACTTCTTTAAGTAAGGAATGCTGCTCTAAACAAGCTTTGCACCAGCTGTTCCAAAATTGAATCAAATTGTACTTAGCATAGCTTGAGTTGAGTGGCACAGTAGATTCAGTTGTAGTCAACAATTCATAATTAGGGATTTCACTTCCAATTTGAAAATTTCGCCGCTTTTGTTGAAACTTTTCAAGGATTTCCATATCAGTTGAGTTGAGCTCATCTTGATCTAATTTTGATAGTAAACTCCTCACGTCATTATATGATAAGTTATGATTCATACTCAGTTCAGAAAGTAATTTGCCAAAGTAATCATGATTTGGATATGCTTTTATTAAGCTATCAATTTTAGACACGAGGAGAGTTCTATTAGCTTTTGACTTTGGCGTGGATTTTACCAAGGATTTCGAATAATTTATCAATTCATTAGATGTTCCACCGCTCAATTGCTTCACCGTAAAATCTTTAAAAGTACGGTTTTCTGAAACTATATCATCTATTATAATATCAAACGTCAAGGTGTCTGATTCTAAGTAAAATCGATTGGACATTGTAAGTGAATCTAGCTCAAACTTGAATGCTGTGGGAGAGCTTACTTCACCTTGAAAAACAAATGTATTGTTTTCAACCTGGATAGTGTCTATTTGATGTCCATAAACGACTTTAATCACGTTATCAACATCACCATTTATCATTCCTTTCACAACATAATTTTGTTTTGTGGAAGACTTCTCCAGGGGTTGCATGCAGGAAATAACAATGAATCCTATGCTTATAAAAATGAATTGTTTCATAGGTCAAAATTACAGCAAAAAAAAAAGACCGATAAATTAATATCAGTCTTTTTTGGAATTCTAGAATTAGTCTTAAGCCACTAAGCGTTGATTTTAATTGAAATCATTAATTCTATCACTCAAATCATAAACTTTTGCTTCTGGAAGTATTTTTTCAATAATGCTACTTCCTGCAGCACTGCGGTAACCACCAGCACAATGCACTACAATCGGTTTATCGGTTGAAATGTTTTTGGCGCTTTCTCTCAATGTATTAAGAGGGTGATTTGACGCCGAATCAAATTTTTGAGAGTCTTCAAATTCACTCACATTTCTTATATCAATAATGGTGTAATGATCTGGATGCTGCTTGAAGTCTGTATAATCTAAATCATCAGACGATTCAAATTGAGTTTGTCCTAAGGTAAGAACAGCTTTAATCTGAGATTCGTATCCAATTTTGGCAATTCTTGAAATAATTTCATCATAGTCTGATATGGAATCCAAGACGAGATAAAATTCTTCGTTTGGTTGAATAATGGCACCAATCCAAGTTTCAATTTTATCATTTTCTGTCCTCGCCATAATATTAATGCTTCCTTTAATGTGATTAGTTTTAAAGGCAGCTTGTGGTCGAGTATCAATAATTGGAGTTTCAGTATCAAAAGATTCAACATTCAAATGAACAGGAATATCAGAAATGGAAGCTTTATAATTGGCAGCTCCGGTTTTATTGATATCCACGTCATGACCAAAGTATGAGGGAATAAACGGTTGACCTTCAAGAATTTCTTTTAAAAATTCTTCTTCTGTTTGTTCTTGAAAAGCCCAATTTCCAATACGCTCATTTCCCAAAGTACTTGTTGTATCTGCACTCATGTTTTTACCACATAAACTCCCAGAGCCATGCGCAGGGTACACCCAAACATTGTCTGATAAATGGTTAAACTTGGTGGTCATAGTTTTATACATAGCCTGCGCCAACTCTTTTCTTTGGGCAGTCATATTTCCTGCCTTTTCTCTTAAATCTGGTCTTCCTACATCTCCAATAAAGAGCGTATCTCCTGTAAAAATGGCTTCCTTGGTAGTAGCCGCGTCTACAGCATGTATGGTAATTCCATCTGGAGAATGTCCTGGCGTGTGTAAGCATTTAAAGGTCACATCTTCCATTTTAAGCTCATCGCCCTCATCAAAAGCTTGGTGAGGATAATCGGCTCCTACAAGTTTACTCACATAAATAGTTGCTCCTGTTTCCTTATGGATTTGCAAATGACTACTTACAAAATCTGCGTGTGGATGCGTTTCAAACACAGCAACAATTTTTGCTTTGTTTTCTTCTGCAAATTTATAATAAGGTTGTGGATCTCTGGCTGGATCTACAACGGCCATTTTTCCATTACTTACAATTGCGTAAGATAAGTGAGCTAAAGGTTTGTCGTTATATTGTTTAATAGTCATAATTCTAAATTTAGTGTTACTGATTCATTTTTCCGGTGGCACAACTTATAAAGGATTTAGCTTTATTCAAGTAGGAATTGCTTTCTCCCACAACAGGATATCCCAAGTTTTTGAGTTTTTCTTCAACTAGTTTCAAAGAATCATCGTTGGAATAAGAAAAACTTACACTTGAAGTGTCTGCTTCAATTTCAATTGTGTTTAAATCCTCTATGGCTGTAAGGTGTTTCGAAATGGAGTTAGCACAGCCACCACATTTCAAATTCTGTACAATTAACGTTGTTTGCATTTTATTAGTTTTAGTCTGAACTTTTTATTAAATGAATTCAAATTCTAGTCTTTCTTAGAACTTGAAGTTTAATAACAAGATCTTCAATTGAATGCAAATTAAATAATTATAGAGATGATGTACAGTAACAAAAGTTACGCTATCGGGTGTTTATTAATTTGATTGAGTTTCTGTTCAATTTGATTCGGTTGGTTTTCTCAAGTTGCTTAAGTAATCTAGAAACCACTACACGGCTGGTGTGCAAATCAAAAGCTATATCTTGGTGGGTAACTTTAATTTCAGAATCATCGTAATATTTAGCTTTGCTATTAAGGTAGTCTAGCAAGCGCTCATCCATCTTTTTGAAGGCAATATTATCAATAGTTTCTAAAACTTCCATAAGTCTTTCGTGATAGCTATCAAAGATGAAGTTTCTCCAGGATTTGTATTTTCCAAGCCACTCTTCCATTTTTTCAATAGGAATCATGAGTAGCGTAGATTCAGTTTCCGCAATGGCTCTTATTTCACTTAGAGCAGAGCCTGTGCAACAGGACAAAGTCATGGCGCAAGTTTCTCCTTTTTCTAGATAATACAGCAATAATTCAAAACCATCTTCATCTTCTCGCATCACTTTTATAACGCCACTTATCAGCAAAGGCATAGCCGATAAATACTGGCCTGTTCTGATCAACTCATCACCGGCGTTAACGGTTTTTATGATGCCAATAGTATTGATTTCTTGAAGTAATTCATCTTCCAGCAGGTGACCGTAGTTTTTCTTAATTTCTTCTTGCATCTTTTAGTTGTATTTTTGCATAAATATAATTCAGAATATATATTTGAATGGCAAATTTTAAAACTTTTAAGCCTTATGGAATGTTAAGTCAGTTTGTGAATAATCAATCACGACGAAAAAATAAAAGGCTACTTGGCGAGTTAGGAGATTTTCCTTCTGGTATCATGTCTGTGGGCAGACTTGACCAAGATTCTGAAGGTTTATTATTTCTAACTACGGATGGAAAATTTAGCTATCACATAACTTCTACAGATGTTGAAAAAGAATACTGGGCGCAGGTGGATGGCATGGCCACTCAAAATCACGTGAATGTACTTTCTAAAGGTGTAGAAATAAGTGTTTATGGCAAACCTTACCAAACTAAACCCTGCAAAGTAAGATTAATACCACATCCAGAACATTTGCCAAAGCGTGCCAAATCTATTAGAAATGAAGATGAACACGGCAAAACCTCATGGCTTTCTATTACACTTACTGAGGGTAAATACAGGCAGGTAAGAAAAATGACTGCCAAAGTGGGACTGCCTACCTTGAGGTTAATTCGCTACAGAATAGGAGAGGAGACCATTGATGATATGCAGGTGGAGGAGGTGAGAAGATTGGCTTAAAATTCACCACCAAACTACAAAGCATTTAGAAGTTTCTCCATCTTTATTCTTTCTTAAAAGCATAACCGATTGCTTTTGCTCCAAAAAATATTGAAGTTGATGAAGAATTTTTTGATAGTTCATCCATTTTGTATGCTGGGACTCGTCTACAAACCAGTTGATTTTTTTGGGAATAAAAAAGAGGTCATGCTTCCATTTTTTATTCAAAAATTGGTCTAAGGTATAATAATAACCCACTACTGCATCTAAGTTGGTTAAATAAAATCGATTTCTGCAATCTTGAGGTAAAAACAAAATGGCTTTAAAACACAATTGTTGATCAATTTTCCAGGGGTTAATGCAAAGCTGCTCTAGCACCAATTCTGCTTCAGGATGATAAAGTAAGGGAAACTGCTTTGACTTTAGCTTCTTCAATTTGTCAATAAACCTGTCTTTTCTATTTGGGCCAATCCAGCAAAAGTCTGGATTTTCATGCAAGTGCTCATCAAATAAATAAATCTTATTTACCAACTCTACATGAATGGTTTTATCAAGAAGCAAATCTTCTAAGATAAAATCAAATTCTCCTATAGTGAGATTATCTTCAAATAGTTGAAGACTATAAACAAGTTCTTGGTATCTGGGAGAGCTATGTATATAATGTCTAAAAAAAACTTCGGCGCGTTTACCTAAAAATTGAAATGCACTTGCTTCATCAAAAGGAAAATCTTCTAGACTTTTACTTTCAATTGAAGACTCCAACTCAAAAGCAGAAATCTTTGAGTCTGGAAGCGCATCTATCATCAAGTCTGCTTTTATAAAGCCTTGGTATTGTTTTAAAATTTGTAAGTCAGAATCTTTAGTCTCCAAGTTCTAAGGCAATTTTTATCATTTGATTAAAAGTGGTTTCTCGCTCTTCTGCAGAAGTTTGATCACCAGTAATCAAAGAATCTGAAATGGTTAAAATCGCTAGTGCATTCACATCGTGCTTTGCAGCTATAGAATACAATCCTGCAGCTTCCATTTCTACACATAAAACATTATATGCCGCCCACATTTCATGGTCGTTTGGATCATCGGTATAAAATAAATCTGATGAAAGCACATTCCCAGCCTTAAACGGAATATTAAGATCTCGAGCTGTTTTTATAGCCTTATCAAACAATTTGAAGCTAGCTGTTGGCGCAAAATCACCTCCATTGAATCTGTTTCTATTTAATGATGAGTTGGAAGACGCCGCCATAGCAATCACAACATCTCTCATTTCTACTTCTTTTTTGATAGCCCCAGCACTTCCCACTCTTATCAAGTTTTTGACACCAAATTCAGCAATCAATTCGTGAGCGTAAATACTGATAGAAGGAATTCCCATTCCGGTTCCTTGCACTGATATTTTACGTCCTTTATATGTACCTGTGTAACCAAGCATTCCACGAACTTCATTGTAGCATGTAGCATTTTCAAGAAAAGTTTCTGCTATCCATTTGGCTCTTAACGGATCTCCAGGTAAAAGTATAGTTTCTGCGATATCGCCTTTTTTGGCATCGATGTGTACACTCATTGTTATTGAATTTAATACGTTGAATTTGATGAAGTTCCTTCCACAATAGCAATTCCAGCAGAGGCGCCGATTCTTGAAACTCCAAGGTCGATGTATTGTTGGGCAGTTTCTGCATCTCTAATCCCGCCAGAAGCTTTTATTTTTACTTTGTCTGAAATATTGTTTTTCATAATCTTGACAGCTGCCAAAGTTGCCCCATGACTCCCAAATCCAGTAGAGGTTTTCACAAAATCGGCTCCAGCGTTTTCTGCTAGTTGAGAGGCTATTGCAATTTCTTCATCTGTGAGGTTACAAATTTCAAGAATAACTTTTAGTATATGATTGCCAATAGCACTTTTCATAGCCTTAATATCAGCTTCTACATAATCAAAATCTTTATCTTTTAGTTTTCCCTGATGAATCACCATGTCTATTTCTGAAGCACCATCTGCAATGGCTTGTTTTGCTTCTTCTACCTTTGCCTGGGTAGACGAAGCTCCAAGCGGAAAACCAACTACGGTACAAACTTTTACATCAGAATAAGTTAAGACTTCTGATGCTGATTTTACATAACTTGAATGGATGCAAACCGTTGCAAATTTATATGCAATGGCTTCTTCGCAGAGGTTATGAATCTGTTTTAGAGTAGCATCTGGATTTAATAAGGTGTGGTCTATATAAGTATTCATGGGTGTTTAAGTGAATTTTTAGTAAATATAAAAGATTGAAATTAATATAAGAACAATTACTGAAAATATATCAATACTAGGGGTTTGCAATATTAAGAATAAGTTGTACTTTTGCAGGCATTAAAATAAAACACATATTTATGAATCATTATGAAACTGTTTTCATCTTGAATCCCGTTTTATCTGAAGACCAGATAAAGGAAACAGTAAAGAAATACGAAGATTTTCTTGTTTCTAAAGGTGCAGAGATGGTAA
>PXBV01000042.1 GCA_003565575.1 Psychroflexus sp.
GTTTATGGCAGTCCTGCGATAAATTAAGAGGTTCTATTGAACCTTCCGAATACAAACACGTCGTCCTTGGACTCATTTTTCTGAAATTCACCAGCGATAAATTTGAGAAACGCAAACAAGAATTAATTGACGGAGGACAAGAAAAATATGTGGAGATGAAGGAATTCTACAACATGAAAAATGTATTTTTCTTAGAAGAAATTTCTCGTTGGTCTTACATCAGTAAAAATGCGAAGCAGAATGATTTAGCCATAAAAATAGATACGGCACTTCATACTATTGAAAAAGATAATCCTGCTTTACAAAGGGCTTTACCCGATAACTACTTTTCTCGCTTAGGTTTAGACCGTACCAAATTGGCTTCGTTGGTAGACAAAATCAATGAAATAAACACCTTAGAAGATGAATCTCAAGACATTATTGGTAGAGTTTACGAGTACTTCCTTAGAAAATTTGCCATCAAAGAAGGAAAAGGAAAGGGAGAGTTTTACACGCCTAAAACCATAGTAAACTTAATGGCAGAATTGATAGAGCCCTACAAAGGGATTATCTATGACCCTGCTTGTGGTTCGGGTGGTATGTTTGTGCAATCCATCAAGTTTATAGAAAGCCATCAAGGAAGCAAAAAGGAAATTTCTATTTATGGTCAAGAATCTTCGCCTACTACTTATAAACTGGCAAAGATGAACCTGTCTATTAGAGGTATTTCTGCCAACTTAGGAGACAAACACGCTGATACCTTTTCTAACGACCAGCACAAAGATTTAAAAGCAGATTTCATAATGGCAAACCCACCATTCAATCAAAAAGATTGGAGAGGTACGGATGAGTTGCAAGACGACCCTCGGTGGAGAGGTTATGATGTACCACCAAAAAGTAATGCCAACTATGGTTGGATTTTAAATATGGTAAGCAAACTTTCCGAAAATGGTATAGCAGGATTTATTTTGGCAAATGGTGCTTTATCTGGTGGTGGCGAAGAATATAAAATTCGTAGAAAGCTAATTGAAAACAACTTGATTGAAGCTATCATCATCATTCCAAGAAACACCTTTTACACCACAGATATTAGCGTAACCCTTTGGATTTTAAACCGAAATAAAAAGCAACGTACCGTTACAATTAATGATAGGGTAAAAAACTATCGTAACCGTGAAAAGGAAACTCTATTTATAGATTTAAGACGTTGGGGTAGCGAGTATGAAAAGAAATTTATTGAACTTACGCCAAAAGATATAGAAAAAGTAGCCGAAAACTATCATAATTGGCAACAAACAGATTGGGAAACTACCTATAAAAATGTGCCTGAATATTGCCAATCGGTGCATTTTGACACCATAGCCGAAAACGACTTTTCTTTAGTACCAAGCAAATACATTGAGTTTATAGATGGCGATAGCGGTATTGACTTTGATACCGAAATGAAACGTATTCAAGGTGATTTTAAAGAGCTGTTGCAAGAAGAAAAGCAAAGTCAGGAACAACTCATAAACGCTTTTAAAACCTTAGGATATGAGTTATAAACCCATTGGTAAATACATACAACTGGTTGATAATCGCAATAAAGATTTAGCGGTTACCAATTTATTGGGTATAAACATTACCAAGAATTTTATGCCCTCTGTGGCAAATGTTTCAGGTACTGACTTATCAAAATATAAGATTATTCAAAAAGGTCAATTCGCTTATTCTGCAATGCAAGTTGGAAGAGACGAAACCATTAGAATGGCACTTTATACAAATGATGAACCTGCAATTATTTCACCAGCCTATTCTGTAATTAAAGTAATTGATGAAAATGAGTTGTTGCCTGAGTATATGATGATGTGGTTTCAAAGACCAGAATCTGATAGGTATGGCTGGTTTATTAGCGATAGTAGTGTTAGGGCAAGTTTAGATTATGACCGCCTTTGTGAAATAGAAATCCCTATACCCCACATAGATGAGCAACGCAAATATGTAGACCTCTATAAAGGCATACTCAATAATCAAAAGACCTACGAGAACAGCTTAGAAGATTTACAGCTTATTTGTAACTCTTATATGGATACTCTAAAAGATAAGTTTTTAGAGCCAATTGGAGATTTAGTAGAATTAGTTGATAATAGAAATACTGACGGTTCAAATACTAATCTACTTGGTATTAATGTAAATAAAGTGTTTATGCCATCAAAGGCAAAAACAACAGAGTCTAACCTTGTAAAATATAAACTTATAAGAAAAGGTGAATTTGCTTATTCCGCAATGCAGGTTGGCAGGGATGAAACCGTACGTGTTGTTCTTTATTCGTTTGACGAGCCTGCAATTATTTCACCTGCATATAGTGTTTTTAAGGTTAAAGATGATGTGAAATTATTACCTGAGTTTTTAATGCTTTGGTTCTACCGTCCAGAGTTTAATCGTTTTGGTTGGTTTATTAGTGATAGTAGTGTAAGAGCAAGTTTAGAATGGGAAAGATTTGGTGAAATAAAAGTTCCAGTTCCAGATATAAAAATCCAAGAAGCCATTGTTACCATTTACCACACTTTAGAAGCTCGCAAACGCATTAATAAGCAATTAAAAGATAGCATCAAACCGCTTTGCCCTGTTTTAATGCGTGGTGTTTTGGAGAGGTTGGAATTTCAAAAAACATAATTAAATTATATGGGGATATTATTAAAAAAGGTTAGAGTACATGGATTTAGAGGATTAGATAATATTGAGGTTGATTTTGAGCCAACAATAGTACTAGTTGGTACTAACAATGCTGGTAAAACCACTTTATTAAAGTCACTACAATTAGCTTTATCTAATTCACTTCAGATTTCTGATGATGACTTTTTCTTTTCAGATGCAGTAATTCGAAATAAAATAGTAATTGATCTACAATTTATTAGTGTGGACGATGAAGGAAACCAAGAACCTGAATTTGAAGATAAATGGGCTACGGTTTTAACTGAAAACAGAATTACAATTGATTCTACAGGAAACCAAATACTTGCCTTTAGAACAGTTATTGAAGAAAATATAATAAGAAAAACATTCACTAAAAAACAATACATTATTGATGAATGGCCTGATTTTGAAAATGATCATAATGAGTTTTGGTATGAGCAAAATTTTGAAAACTCATTGAGTTTTTATTTTGATGAAATCCCATTTTTTTACTTAGACGCTAATAGAGACATTTTAGAGGATTTAAAATCTAAAACTTCTTTTTTAGGTAAAATTCTATCATCTATAAATTATAGTGATGAAGATAAAAAAACAATTGAAGACCTTGTAAAAGATTTAAATAAGGAAACAATTGAACGTAGTGATGTCCTAACAAGCCTTCATTCAATTCTAGAAGAATTGGACACAGCAATGGATAATCCTAACAACACAGTAGATATTACGCCATTTACCAAGAAGCTTAGAGATTTAAATAAAGGAGTTAAAATAAATTACTCCCAGTTTTCAATGGAATACCACGGTATGGGTACAAGAAGTTGGTCTTCACTTTTAATCTTAAAAGCTTTTATTATGCAAAATATGAATATGGCTGATTCTAGCCAAGTTGCTTATTACCCAATAATTGCAATTGAAGAACCTGAATCACATTTGCATCCTAACGCTCAAAAGAAATTATATTCCCAAATAAACAACATAGTTGGTCAAAAGATAGTAGCTACACATTCAAGCTATATTGCTGGTAGCGCTCAATTAAATGAAATTAGAAGTATTATAAAAAACACTGACTCTACAGCTATTGGAAAAATTGAAGAAACTGATTTAAGTTATGAGGAATTAAGAAAAATTAATCGTCAAGTAATTAATACAAGAGGAGAATTGTTTTTTTCTAAGGTAATAATATTATGTGAAGGGGAGACAGAGGAGCAAGCACTACCTTTATTACTTAAAAAGTTTTTTAACAAAAGTACTATTGAACTTGGAATAGATATTATAGGAATTGATGGAGGGGGAAATTATTACCCATTTATTTACTTTGCGAATAAACTTAATATAAAGTGGTTTATATTAAGCGATGGAGAAAGTAACATTATAAAAAAAGTAAAGAAGGATTTTAAAAAACTGTCAGATTCAGTATTGCAAGTTAATGAAATTGTTTTACCTAAAAATATAATTCATTTTGATAATGAAGATGATTTTGAATCTTACTTATTAAAAAATGGCTTTTTAGAAGAAATAGAGAGTTGTCTTGGTACTTTGCTAGATACAGACGATTTAGATGAGTTAATTGCAAATAGAAATGGAACATCTAAAGGACGAGTGAAAACTAAAGAAATTTGTGAAACTTGCAATCAAAATATATTTGTTAATCAATTAAGAGATTATGACGGTGTAGAAGGAAGAACTTCTGCATTAAATGATTTATTGTCACAAAATAAGACAAAGTATCCAAGTTTATTAGCAGAGTTGATATATGAATCTGATAAAGTACTTCCACCTAAATTGTCTCAGTTATTTGAAGAAATAAAAGCAATACTAAACCCTGAAAGTGATGACTAAAATTAAATTATCTAAGAAGCAAGAAAGTATTGTAAACCTAAACCAAGGTGCATATTTGGTTTTAGCAAGTGCAGGAAGTGGTAAAACTAGAGTTCTAACCGAAAGGATAAAGAGATTATCTGATACAATAGATGGTAGAATATTAGCTATAACATTTACAAATAAAGCAGCGTCTGAAATTAGAGAAAGGCTAGGCGTATCAGAAAAAATAAACAAAAATGTCTTTGTTGGTACATTTCATAGCTTTTGTCAATCAATTCTTCAAATACGATTTAAGCTATTGGGTTATAAAAAAATGCCTCATATTTTCGAAGATGATTCAGATAGGCTTGAGTTAATAAAACAGGCAATAAATTCAGTTCCATTTTTTAAGGCAATTTATGATGACTTAGAGCCTAAGAAAAAAAATCAATATACTTATAATGCTTTGCAGTTTATTTCAACTGTAAAAAGGGATATTATTTCAGCAGAAGAATTAGCAGAAAGCTCTGAAAACGAAGAATATCAGTATTTATTTGAAACCTATCAGGATATTTTAAAATCAAATAATGCTATTGATTTTGATGATATTATTCGATTAATTTATGAGCTATTTGCCAATAATGAAGCTGTAGCTAATCTTTATCGGAAGTCCTATTCATTTATTTGCATTGATGAGTGTCAAGATTTAAATAAACTTCAATATTTTCTATTAAAAGCATTATCAGGTAAAACAATTAAAAATGTAATGATGGTTGGTGACCCAAACCAACATATTTATGGGTTTAATGGTTCAGCTACAACATATATGCAAGAAGATTTTGTGAAAGATTTTCAAGCACATAAAATTATACTTGATGAAAATTATCGGTGTTCAAAATCTGTCATTGAGGCATCAAACGAACTTATGAATCTAGATGTAGAAGCTGTAAATTATGTGATTGACGGGATTTTTAAAATTACTCCAGTAGAGACGGAAAGCAAAGAAGCAGAGTTTGTTTTAAATAAAATTAAAGAACTCATTAATCTTAAAACACACGATGATATTGAGGGAGAAATTGATTACGATAAAATCTCAATCTTAGCTAGAAATAAATTTGTTTTTAGGAATATAGAGCAACTTCTCAAAGAAGAAGGGATTCCATACTATTTCAAATCTGGTAATGTAGGTATAAAGTTTAGTTCAACATCAATGAAGATTTTTGATTTGTATTTTAGAATTAAAATCAATCCTCTTGATAGGTTGCATTTAAATAGATTAGAAAGTATTTTGAAAATTAAGGATGTTTATAATTCTAATGAGCTTCAAGATTCAAAATATCCTATTTCTTTGAGCATTAATAGGACTGTAAACGATTGTAATATAGATAATTTACATCTAAAGATTGAGGAATTAAAAAAACTGTTCAATGATTCAATAGATCAGGATGATGAAAAGAAACTAACATTAGATGAATTAGAAGAATTTTCAATTCAGTTAATTCAATATAAAAAACAGAATTTAAGACCATCGCTTGAAGGCTTCAAATCTGCAATTTCTTTGGGCTTAACCAATCATACTGGTAGTAAAGAGAAAGGGATTTGTTTAAGTACTGTTCACACAATGAAAGGGCAAGAAAGTGAGATTGTATTTTTAATTGGAATGGACGACGGTACATTTCCTGATTTTAGAGCTGTTAGTAAAGGTGGAGAAGAATTACAACAAGAGAAAAACAATACTTATGTAGCATTTACAAGAGCTAAAAGGTTTCTATATGTTTCTTACCCTAAAAAAAGATTAATGCCGTGGGGAGACTATAAGTGGAGAACTATATCTAGATTTTTGAAACCCTTAATGAAAAACTAAATTTAGTATTATGTCAAAATACTCCGTACACCAACAACCTGTAGAAACTTTATTAAGCTGGATAAAGTCTGGTGAAATAGCAATTCCGGAAATTCAAAGGCCTTTTGTTTGGAAGTCTAAAAAAGTTAGAGACTTCATAGATTCACTTTATCAGGGCTATCCCGTTGGATACATCA